>DATHUL010000288.1:0-6458 GCA_035462285.1 Acidimicrobiia bacterium | reverse complement strand
CGATAGTGCGCCTCGAGGCCCTCCATGATCTCGATCAGCTGGCGATGGCACTCGGGATGGAGCCCGGCCAACTCGTCCAGGGTCAGCGTGTTGCGTGTTCCTGCCACGACGTCCTCACCTTGGGCGCGAGGCAGGTAGTCGCCGTAGATCGCCTTCTCCCCGGTGCTCGGGTCGCGGGTGAAGCAGACGCCGGTTCCGGAGTCGTCGCCGAGATCGCCGAACACCATCATCTGGACGTTGGCCGCGGTGCCCAGGTCATCGGGGATGGCGTTGATCCGGCGGTACTCGATGGCCCGTTTCGTGTTCCAGGAGAGGAACACCGCGCTGACGGCTCCTCGCAGCTGTTCCATCGGGTCGTCGGGGAGGGCGCCGGGTTGCTCCCGCTCCACGACCTCGCGGAAGCGGCGGGTGGCCGTCTCCAGGTCGTCGGCGGTCAGGTCGGAGTCGTCATCGACCCCGCGGGCGGAGCGCAACTCGGTGAGGACCTCCTGAAACAGGCTCTCGTCGACGCCGAGCACGACGTCTCCGTACATCTGGACGAATCGCCGGTAGGCGTCCCATCCGAAGTGCGGGTCGCCCGACCAGTCGATCAGCGCCTTGACCACATCGTCGTTGATCCCGAGGTTGAGGACGGTGTCCATCATCCCGGGCATGGAGAACTTGGCGCCCGACCTCACCGACAGCAGCAGGGGCACCGGTCCCGATCCGAAGGTCCGGTTGGTGGCCTTTTCCAGCCCGGCCACCGCCGCGTCCACCTCGGGCCAGAGGTCGTCGGGGATCTCGCCGGCGAGCATGGCCGCCCGGCACACGTCGGTGGTGATGGTGAATCCCGGCGGCACCGGCAACCCGAGCGAGGTCATTCGGGCCAGACCGGCTCCTTTGCCCCCGAGCAGGTCCCGGTCCGAGCCGTCGGTGGCCGAGAAGTCATACAGATGCTGCAATCGCTCGTCTCCTAGATCAACAGATGCATAGAAGCTACCGATCGCATACCCCGCGCCGACAGGGTCTATCGCGAAAGATCGTCAGGTCTTTCTCCTCTGGGGTGGTTCCCGCCCAGCGGGGACCAGGCCCATCGGCCCCGCCATCCTCCCGTCGTAGCCAGGCGGGGTGTGACCGATCGGCGGGCATCAGTCGGCGAAGAGCCGCTCCAGGGCGGGTTGGTCCTGGATGGAAAGGGCATGCTCGGCCTCGAGCGACTCCAGGTCCCGGTAGACCGATGCGACCTGCTGGATCCTGCCCTCCTTGCGGTACCCGACGATGACGTCGCGTGCGGCGGGATCGCCGCGGACCATCTCCTCGTCCCAGTCCACCGCATGACCGGTGACGTTGATCGGGACGTCGTAATGCTGGCTCCAGAAGAATGGTGCGTCCCGGAACGGGGCGTCGTATCCGAGCATGTTCCGGGCCGCCGCCTGCCCCTGTCGCTGGGCCAGCACCCAGTGCTCGATCCGGACCCGCCCCGCGTTCTGGTCGGGGTAGCTGGCGACGTCGCCCGCCGCCCATATGTTCGGGTCGCTGGTCCGCAGTCGGTCGTCGACGACGATCCCGTCGTCGACGTCGAGACCGGCTTGTTCGGCCAGACCGGTGCGGGGGATGACGCCGGCGCCGATCACGACGAGATCCGCCGCAACGCTGGTCCCGTCGTCGAGCACGACCTGGTCGGAGCGGATCTCCGAGACGGTCCGCCCCAGCCGGAAGATGACGCCGTGTTCCTCGTGGAGGGTCTGGACGAACCTGCCCAGGGTCTGGCCGATCTCCGGGGCGAGTGGGAGGTCTTCGGGGGCGATCACCGTGACCGCCACCTGGCGCTGGCGGAGCGATGCCGCCACCTCGAGCCCGATGAAGCCGGCGCCGACCACGATGGCCTGATCGACGTGGTCCAGTGCCGAGATGATCGACCGGCTGTCCTCCAGGGTGCGCAGATAGTGGACATGAGGCTGATCGGATCCGGGGATAGGGAGATGTCTCGGCTCGGCGCCGGGTGCCAGGAGCAGGGCGCCGTACTCCAATTGGCGCCCGTCGTCCATGGTCACCAGCATCACCCCCCGGTCTATGGCGGTCACCGTGCGGCCGGTGATCAGATCGATGTCGTGCTCCTGATAGAAACCGGGGCTGCGCAGTGGCATCCACTCCTCGGGGGCGGTCCCGGCCAGGTAGTCCTTGGATACGTTGGGCCGGTCGATGGGTGCCTCCTCGCCGACCATCGTGATCGGGCCGGTGTAGCCGAGACGGCGAAGTGTCTCGACGGCAGCTGCGCCGGCGGCGCCGGAGCCCACGATCACCACCGACGCCGGTGGCAACGGTGCCTCCCGCTCGGGAACGGGAGCATCGACCGGCCCGGTCACGTAGACCCGGCCGTCCCGCTCGGTGCACCGATAGACCCGCACCGGGTCGAGGGCGGGTGCGCCCACCGCCTCGCCGGTGGTCAGGTCGAAGATGGCGTGGTGCCACGGACAGCGGATCTGCCCTGCCACGCAGAGACCGTCGCCGAGCGGGCCGCCGTAGTGGGTGCAGGAGCCGGCCACGGCGCGGAGGCCTTCGGAGGTTCGAACCACCACGACCTGTTTCCCGTCGACCTGTCCTTTGACCGGTTTCCCGTCCCCGATCGATTCGGCTGGGATGCCCGCATTGGCTAGATCCGGCCCGGTTGTCTCTGCTTCCGCACCCATGGTGACCCCTTCGCCTTGGCTTTCTTTGAACCATAGCTTCCACTTTTAGAATGGAACCAGGGCCCAGATCAGGCGCGGCCGTGACCAGCTCGGAACAGGCGCCGGTCCCGACCGCTCAGTGCAGCGGGGTCATGGCGTCTCGCCCATTGCGAACACCAGCTCCACCCTGTCGCCGGAGAGCGTGAGCGAATCCCCGGTGACGGTGAGAGCGTCGACCAGCGAAAGCGCCTCGAGGAACCGGGCTTCGGAGTCCATGACTTGGTCCGGGCTGCAGGCCATATCGGTCTGGGTCAACTGGTCGAAGCCGATCGCAGCGCCGGAGATGGTGTAGTCGCCGAAGTACTGATTGCAGGCCGAGGTCCCGCCCGCCCCGTCCTCTTCGAAGACCAGGGTGATGGGATGGGTGGCGAGGACCGGGATTGCGGCCCCTCGAAGAGTCCCCGACTCGAGCAGCCAGGCCGAGTCGGTGGGGTCGTAGCCCGCCGGCTCCGAAGGATCGGCGCAGGCGACGAGTATCAGCGACAGGGCCACCGCGATCAAAAGGGCTCTTCTCATGAGGCTTGGACGCCCGCCCACCCCGCCGCGGTTCCGTCAGACCAGGGCACCGGCAGCGAGGACCAGACCGGTCCAGAGATGGAGTCGAGCGGTCATCTTCAGGGCGCGGATCAGGGCGGGCCCATCGGTGGTTCGATAGACGACACGGACCGGCCCGGTCGCATATGGGGCGATGAGGGCGGCGAATATGGTGGGGAAAGGGGTCCACCCGGCCATGGCGAACCCCGCGATCAGCGGGAACGCCCCGTAGACCAGGGCCGCAAAGAGCGCTCTGGTTCTCTCCCGACCGATGAGCACCGCCAGGGTCCGTTTCCCGGCTGCCCTGTCGGTGTCGAGGTCCCGGTAGTTGTTCGCCACCAGGATGGCGGTGACCAGCATCCCGACCGGGATGGAGAGGAGCCAGGCCGACCTGGGCGCGGTCATGTCGTGCACGTAGCGGCTTCCCACCGTTGCCACGACCCCGAAGAAGACGAAGACGAATACCTCGCCCATCCCGCGATACCCGTAGGGGAGCGGCCCCCCCACATAGCTGAGCATGGCCAGGATCGAGACCAGACCGATGATGAGGACCAGGGGCCCTGCGACCAGGGCGAGAGCGATCCCTGCCAATGCGGCGACGGCGAGGGCGACTACGACGCCGAGCCAGACCTGCCTCGGCGTGAGATGCCCTAACGCCACCATTCTCGGCGGCCCGAGTCGTCCTTCGTGATCGGCCCCCCTCTCTGCGTCCGAGACGTCGTTGGCGAAGTTGGCTGCGACCTGGATGGCGAGAGAGGCAACCATCGTGTAGGCGAAGACATCCCAGCGGAACACCCCGGCCGCCCCGGCCAGGGCCGATCCGACCGTCACCGGGACCACGGCTGCGGGCAGGGTGTGC
Source organism: Acidimicrobiia bacterium (assembly GCA_035462285.1). Classification (GTDB taxonomy): domain Bacteria; phylum Actinomycetota; class Acidimicrobiia; order Spongiisociales; family ZC4RG35; genus JARDZU01. Next base: position 2,357 of record DATHUL010000288.1, on the reverse strand, counting down.
ACTCGGGCCGCGATCCGCCAGGCCTCGACTGTCGTCACCGGCTCAGAAGTGCCAGGGATACTGACCGAAGTCGGGGTCCCGCTTCTCGAGGAAGGCGTCCCGGCCTTCCTGGGCTTCGTCGGTCATGTAGCCGAGACGGGTCGCCTCCCCGGCGAAGATCTGCTGCCCGACCAGACCATCGTCGATCAGGTTGAAGGCGAACTTGAGCATTCGCTGCGCGGTCGGGCTCTTCCCGGTGATCTCCACCCCCCATTGCAGGGCGACCCGCTCCAGGTCGTCGTGGGGGACTACGGCGTTGACCATTCCCATCTGGTGCGCCTCCGGCGCCCGGTACTCCCTGCCCAGGAAGAAGATCTCACGGGCCCGCTTCTGGCCCACCTGCCGGGCCAGATAGGCCGACCCGTACCCCGCGTCGAATGAGGCGACATCGGCATCGGTCTGCTTGAAGATGGCGTGCTGCTCGGAGGCAATGGTCAAGTCGCATACGACGTGGAGCGAGTGCCCGCCGCCCACCGCCCACCCCGGGACGACCGCGATCACCACCTTGGGCATGAACCGGATGAGACGCTGCACCTCGAGGATGTGGAGACGCCCAACCCGGCCCGAGTCGATGGAGGCGGCATCCCCCTCCTCGGCGTACTTGTAGCCGTCCCGTCCCCGGATCCTCTGGTCGCCACCCGAGCAGAAAGCCCACACCCCGTCCTTGGGGGAGGGGCCGTTGCCGGTGAGGAGGACACAGCCCACATCGGTGGTCTGCCGGGCGTGATCCAATGCGGCGAACAGCTCGTCCACGGTGTGGGGCCGGAAGGCGTTGCGGACTTCGGGTCGGTCGAACCCGACCCTGACCACACCATGGTGGATCGCCTTGTGATAGGTGATGTCGGTGAAGTCGAACCCGGGCACCGAGTCCCAGGCCGACTCGTCGAATATGGCAGAGACCACGGAGGTGGAGGATAAGGGGCAGAATCACCCTGTGAGGACTCGCGACGGCCAGAGCTGGTCAGACCTTCACCGAAGGGCGATGGCGTGCTGGATTGGCTGAGACGTCATCCTCCCGACCGGGTCTTCATCGAGACACCCGAGGAGCGGTGGACGTTCGGGGAGACGTTGGCGGCGGTCGAGGCACGACCTGTTGCCGGGACCGAGGTGGTGCGCCCCTGGCCCTATTTCTCCTCGGTGATCGACCTGCTCGCGGTGATGAGCAAAGGATCGGCGGTGATCGTGGCCGAGGAGACCCTGGAGTCGAGTCTGATCGATCCCGCCGGGGCGTCGTCGGTGGTGTTCACCTCGGGGAGCTCGGGCGGGGCGAAAGGAGCCCGGCTCACCATGGCCAACTGGGCGGCGGCGGCCGAGTCCTCGGTCCAGCATCTCGGGCACGGCGCCGACGACACCTGGCTGCTGGCCCTGCCGCTGCATCACGTCGCCGGGCTCTCCATCGTCGTCAGGTCGGCTTTCTCGGGGGGAAAAGTGCGGATGCTCCCCGGCTTCGAGCCGGTCAGCTTCGCCAACGAGTTGAGAAACGAGGTCACGATGGCCTCGGTGGTCCCCACCATGCTGGCACGGGTGCTCGAGATCGAGCCTGGCCCGTTCCCGGGTCTGCGCGCGCTGCTGGTGGGGGGAGGGCCGATTCCCGACGAGCTGCTGGAGCGAGGCGCATCCGCCGGTCTCCCGGTGCTCCCCACCTACGGTCTGACCGAGACCTGCGGCCAGGTGGCCACTCTACGGCCCGGGTCGACGCTGGAGAACAAGGCCCACCCTCTTCCCGGCGTCGAGCTCAGGATCGAGGCCGACCACCGGATAGCAGTTCGGGGGCCGATGGTCTCGCCGGGGTACGCCGGTGAGCCCGATCGGGACCCGGCAGAATGGTTCGTGACCGGAGATCTTGGACGTCTCGATGACGATGGGGCGCTCCGGGTGACCGGGCGCGCCGACCTGGTGATCGTGAGCGGAGGGGAGAACATCGATCCGGCAGTGGTGGAGGCCGCCATCGCCCGCATTCACGGGGTGGAGGCCTGTCTGGTCCTCGGCGTGCCCAGCGACGAATGGGGGATGGAGTTGGTCTGCCTCTATGTCGGCGAGGCGAGCCCGACTCGGATCGAGTCGTACCTCCACGACCGGCTGGCCGGTTTCATGATCCCGAAACGCTGGATCCGGGTGAAGGAATTGCCCCGAACCTCGGTGGGAAAGCCGGATCGGGCTGCTGCCGCAGTGTTGTTCGGCCGGCCCTGAGCCTGGCGATCGGTTTCGGTCACGGATACGCGACGTCCCAGGCCAGGACGACATCGTCCCCGACCGGGAGGATCACTCGGTTTCCCAGTCGAATGCCGTCGGCGATCCGTTGAGTCCCGAGGTCGTCG
>DATHUL010000287.1:0-3065 GCA_035462285.1 Acidimicrobiia bacterium | reverse complement strand
GCCATCGCCGCCGGTGCCCCGCCCGAGCACGGGCTCTACACCGCGATCGTGGCCGGGATCGTGATCGCGGTGACCGGGGGGTCGATGCACTCGGTTTCGGGGCCGACCGCTGCCTTCGTCGTCCTCCTTGCCCCGGTCACGGCCAGATACGGTCTTCAGGGCCTTTTCGTCGCCACCGCCCTCGCCGGGCTGATCCTGGCGGCGATGGGTCTGCTCAAGATGGGGCGTCTCATCCAGTTCGTCCCCCATCCGGTCACCACCGGGTTCACCGCCGGCATCGGGGTGGTGATCGCCCTGACCCAACTGGGCGACTTCCTCGGGATCGGGCGGATCGAGGGCGAGGATGTCCGGGAGTGGGTGACCGGGCTGGCCCGCGACATCGGGCAGGCCCAATGGCCCGATGTGGTGGTCGGAGTCGTCGTCCTGGCCGTGCTGATCGGTCTTCCCCGAATCTCGCATCGGGTCCCCGCCCCTCTAGTTGCCCTGGTCACCGCCATCGTGGCCGGCCTCATCCTGAGCCAGATCGGTTTCGAGGTGGCGACGATCAACTCCCGATTCGACGGGATCCCCGGCGCAGCTCCCCGATTCGAGCTGCCCTGGTCAGGGTCCGGTCTCACCTGGGCCGATGTCGGGACTCTCATGCCCACCGCCTTCGCCATCGCCATGCTGGGTGCGATCGAGTCGCTTCTCTGCGCGGTCGTCGCCGACGGGATGACGGGCGGAAGACACGACCCCGACGCCGAGTTGATCGGGCTCGGGCTGGGCAACGTGATCGCCCCCTTCTTCGGCGGGTTCGCAGCCACTGGCGCCATCGCCCGCACCGCCACCGGGATCCGGGCAGGAGGCCGTACCCCGATCGCCGTTGTGATCCACTCGGTGTTCCTGCTCCTGGCGATAGTCCTGCTCGCCGGTCTGCTCGGGTACGTGCCGATGGCGGGGATGGCCGCCCTGCTCCTCGTCGTCGCCTGGAACATGGCCGACGCCCGGCACTTTGCCCGGATCATGCGGATCGCCCCGAGAAGCGACATGATGGTGCTGTTGGTCTGCTTCTTCCTTACCGTCGTCTTCGACATGGTGGTGGCAGTCGTCGTCGGCGTGGTCCTGGCCGCGATGCTGTTCATGCGACGGATGGTCGAGATCTCGGGCGCCGAGCTGATCGGTGGAGCCGAAGGGCACACCGTGGCCGGGCTTCCGCCCGGAGTCGTCTTCTACGACGTGGCCGGGCCGCTGTTCTTCGGTGCGGCCGAGAAGGCCCTGGAGGCTTTGACCCTGGTCGGGAGTGGCGTCCACACCGTGATCATGGATCTGGAGGACGTGCCCGCCATCGACGCCACCGGTCTGGTGGCGCTGGAGACCACCATCCAACGGCTCAACTCTCAGTCGGTGAAAGTCGTGCTCAGCGGGGTTCGGCCCCAGCCACGACGCGCCCTGGACAAGGCCGGTTTCGAACAGAGGTCGGGTCTGCTCGAGATCACCGACGACACCACGGTCACGCTGGACCGATTCATCGGCTAGTCGCTACCAGGCGCCTCCGCCACCGCCGCCACCACCCCCGCCGCCACCACCGCCGCCGGAGAAGCCGCCCCCTCCCCCGCTGGCCGAGGGTGGGGTGAATGCGCCGGACAGTGCCGAGTTGAGACCGGCGAAGGCGTTCTCGCTGCTGCCTCCCGAATAGCCGTAGTTGCCGAACCAGTAGATCGACGAAGTCGTCTCCAGCTCGGGCGGGGCGTGGAGACGTGCCTGCTCCAGGACCTCCTGGGCCACACCGAAGACGATGGCGTAGATCAAGAAGCGGTCCCACAGGTCGAGCGAGATCGGCGGCGCTTCCTCGAGACGTGAGAAATCGTTGAGGTAGCGACGGAAGGCATCCCACCGCTCCGCCTCCATCGCGCCCTCCTTGGTCCGCCGCACCCGCACCCGGCGGAAGAGGAGGAAGACGAAGAGGGCGATCGCACCGATGACCATCCCGACAATGGTGAGGACTGCGATCGTCTCCCCGCCGGGGCGACCCCGCATGATCCGGGGGAGGAGGAACACCGCGCCGAAGATGAGCAGAACGACGGCGATGGCGGCGAGCCAGGCAACCCCGTTACCTCTCTCGTCGAGCATCCCGGCCCGCTTGATCGAGCCGAGGACTCGTTCCCGAAAGCTCTGATAGGTCTTGGCGTTGGCGGCGGCGTCGTCACGGATCGCCTCCTTGAACTCGTGGAGGGGACGGGGACCGTCCTCGAGCACCCGGCGGATCACGGTGAGCACCGACTGCTCGTAGTCGCGCAGACCGGTGTCCTTGTCGGTGAGCTCGAGCATGAGGTCGGTGATGGTCTCGGTGCGCAGACCGCCCCAGGTCGAACGCTCCACCTGGGTCGGGGTCGCATTGATCGCACCCTGTCGGATCAGGTCGAACAGTGTGGCGGTGAACTCCTTCTCGGTGACCGCACCCTGGGTGAGGAGAGCACCCACCTCGGCGGGGGGAAGCTCGCTCGGAGGCTCCTGCTCGTATTCGCGGTCATAGTCGATGCGTGGCTCCCGGCCGTACCCGACATAGACCAGGCTGCCCAGACCGAGCGAGATTGCGAGAGCGGACACCGATCCCCAGATCAGACCGGTGCGGGAGGCCGTGGCCGCATCGGACGCCTCTTCGGCGTACTCCTGCTCCTCGGCCAGGATCCGGTCGCGCCCGTTGCCGTCCACGGTCGTGGCCCCATCGGTGGAGGAGAGGAGTGCGGCGGGGATGACCACCCTCATCTCCACCCACTGGTACTCCGGGATGGTGCTCGCCTCCAGCGACGGAGAGACCTGGTCCTCGCCGAGGGAGGTCGAACCGTCGACTGAATACGGATGCCCGAAGATCAAGATCTCTCCCGGCACCGCCCCTGCCGGTATCACCATCCTGGCCCGAAGCCGATCGAGCCCCACCGACCACTGGTCTCCCCACACCTTGAGATTGACGTCGACCACGTCGTCGTAGGCGATGGCGACCCCTGACATCACATAGTCGATCTGGAAGGTCCGTCGCTCGTCACTGGATTCGTGATGCCAGACGACGCGGATGAAGTCGCCCCGCT
>DATHUL010000286.1:0-11670 GCA_035462285.1 Acidimicrobiia bacterium | reverse complement strand
GTTTCTTCCCTACGTGACCGAGGAGGTGTGGTCGTGGTGGCGGCCGGGATCGGTGCATCGTGCCGCCTGGCCGAACCCGGAGGAACTGGCCTCGCATCGGGGGGACCCGGCCATCCTGGCGGTGACCGGGGAGGTCCTCTCCGCGGTGAGAAAGGCCAAGTCAGACGCCAAGGCCTCGATGCGGGCCGAGGTGAGCCTGGTCTCGATATCGGCAGCCGACAACCGCCTCGACCTGGTTCGCCAGGCCGAGTCCGATCTCCAGGCGGCCGCCCGCGCCGAGAAGGTGACCTACGCCCAGGGCGACCCCGACGTTGCGGTGGTCCTGGCCGAGGTCTGAATCGGCTCGGTCCGGGTTTCTGTCGGGTGCAGTGGTTAGCCTCGCCCATGTGAAGTCGGATTGCACCCACTAGGCAACATGGCTGGAGTTTGCCCTAAGACGCAACTCAGTTGCACAGATAGAGCATCAACAGTAGAGTTGTTCATATGACGCAACCCAAGTTGTGGTCGGCGGCGTTGATCGGGGACATGGTCGGCTCGCGCCTCGCCCCCGATCGGCCCGGTCTACAAACCGAGATGGAGTCGCGCTTCGCCGCAGTGGGCGCCATTCTCGGCGAGGCGCCGGTGTTCACCATCGGGGACGAGTTCCAGGCTCGTTACCCCACCGTCGACGATGCGATCGAGGCCTCTCTCCAGCTCCACCTGAGGAGCGCAGGCTTGACCAGACTGCGCATCGGGATCGGTTGGGGCGAGTTGCTCGCCGAGGACCCGGCCCGAAGGCCGTTCGGGGAGGACGGTCCTTGCTGGTGGCGGGCCCGGGATGCGATCGAGGCGGTGGAGAGGTCGGGCCGGGGAGCGCAGCGGGCGACCGCGATCAAGACCGAGACTTCCCTCGACAGCTTGCTCAACGATTATCTGTTGCTCCGCGACACCTTGATCCTCGGGTTCGACCACAGCGACGCCCGCATCGCCATCGGATTGCTCTCCGGCCGGAGTCAGACCGAGTTGGCCCGGGAGTTGGGGATCAACAAGAGCTCGGTGAGCCGGCGGGCCAACAGTCACGGGATCCTCGCCCTGGTCGAGGCGAGGAGCATCGGCTCGCCACCGCTCGAGGAGGGGCGATGAACTGGGAGTCGATCGTGATCGTGGTCGTCGGCGGCCTGCTCCTGACCCTACCCTCCAACTGGGCGGTGAGACGGGTGTTGCGAATGGCCCGGCACGAGGCCCCGCAGGGCGAGAACAGGGCGGGTCGATGGATCGGGGTGCTCGAGCGTCTCCTCATCTACGTCCTGGTGCTGATCGGGGCAGCCGCCGCCGCAGGGCTGGTGGTGGCGGCGAAGAGCATTCTCAGGTTTCCCGAGATCAGCCGGAAACCGGCCGCCATCGACCCCGAATACGTGCTGATCGGGTCGCTGGCCAGTTGGCTCCTGGCCTTCACCGTCGGCGCCCTGGCGGTGTCGTCGATCTAGCCGGTCCTCTCAGCCCTTGTAACCCGAGGCCCGGGCGGCCTGCCCCTGTCTCTCGGCTTTCTGCTTGGCCGTCTCCCGGCTCTTCTTCTTCCCGGCTTCGTAGTGGTACTTCTTTCCCGAGTCGCCCCATTGGTAGTAGGGCCCCTTTCCGTCCTTGCCTCGATGCACCGGTGCCATCAGTCCTCCGTTGTCGCGATCGGCTCGTTTTCCCCGGACGGGAACGTGTCCAAACCAACCGGGGGTTTTGGATCCTGGGCGGAGGGGTAATCACAGCCCATGCCAGGACCCACCGAGCCGGGTCGTTCCATCCCGGACTTCAGTCTTCCCGCCAGCACCGGCCAAACCCTCGGTCTCGAGTCTTTCCGGGGCAGGACACCACTAGCCATCTTTTTCCTGCCCGGGATCCAGGACGACACCGATCTTGCCTTGCTCCGTCGCTACGACTCCCACCTGGCCGACTTCGGCAACCAGCGCTCACAGGTGCTGGGGGTGGTCATGGAGCGGGCGAGGACGGTACGCGATCTGGCCGAGTCGATGGACCTCCATCTCCCCGTCCTGGGTGACGCCTCCGGGTCGATGATCCGTGACTTCGGAGTGGACGATCCGGACGGCCGCCCCCGGCACGCTCTCATCGTCTCCGACAAGGACGGGAATCTGGTCCGCCGGTTCGACCCGGCCCCGCTCGAGGGTCAGGTGGAGGCTGCGCTGGCCGCGATTCAGGAGTTGGGCTCCGAGTCGCCAGAGAGCACCGAGTAGCCGTTTCAGCGTTTGAACACGATCGTCCCGTCGCGGTCCTCGTGGCGGAGACGACCGGTGTTCTTCAGGTGCTCCAGATGAGAGACAGTCTCGAGGAAGGCAAGACGTGACTCCAGCGGGGTCAGGTTGGGTCGGAACGACTCGAGCATCACCTCCCAGGCCGTCGAGTCCCGCTCCCGGACCAGACGGGCCATGTCGAGGAGACGCCGATCGTGGTGGAGCAGGATCTGGCGCGCTCTGTCGTCTCCCTGGTCGACCAGGGTCCCGTGGGCCGGGTAGGTCAGCTCGATGCCGATGGCGAGCAGCTTGCGCAGCGACGACATGTAGTCGCCCAAAGGGTCGCCCAGGTCCTCGTCCCACATGATCACCGGGGAGATCCGGGGCAGGATGTGGTCGCCCGAGAACAGGATCCCGGTCTTCGAGTCGAGGAGGCAGATATGGGCCGGCTCGTGGCCCGGGGTGTGGACCACCTCCAGCCACCGTCCCCCACCGATCTCGATCCGCTCCCCGTCGGCCACGGTGTGATCGGGCGGGTCGATGAGCGGCATGTAGTCGGGACGGTTGGCCAGGTCGGCCGTGGCCGATTCCAGCAGACGATCGGGGACGCCATGGGTATGGCCGATGCGGAGCAGGCGGTCGACGTAGCTTGGGGTGTCGTTGTACCGGTCGACCAGCTTGGCGGCCCGCTCGTGCATCACGAAACGACATCCCCATTCCCGGATCAGCCGGGCCGACATCCCGACATGGTCGAGATGGAGATGGGAGACGACCAGGGTGTGCACCGCCGACTCTTCCAGACCGAGACTCCGAAATCCGTGGCGGAGCGCCTCCCGTCCCGGTTCCCAGTCGGTCCCGCAGTCGAGGAGCAGCAACCCGTCGCCCGCCTCCACCGCATAGGTGTTGACCCACGCCGGGCTCTTGAAGGGGAGCGGCGCCGGGACGAGATGAATCCCGTTCCCCAACGACTCGGGTTGGGGGATGTTCATCCGTGCTCGACTGGGTCCTTGATCCCGAACGTGATGTCGAGGGTGACGCTGAACAGGGTGGGCACACCGGAGTCGTCCACCTTGCCGCCTACCTCGACGATCTCGAAGCCCTGGATGTCGGAGATGGTCGCCGCGGCCCGGGCCAGCACGGTGCGCACCGCGTCTTCGATCGAGTCGGCGGCCTGACCGGTGAGCCGGATGGTCTTGGTGATCGATGACATCGAGCTCCTCCTCGCTCGTGAACGTGTCTAGCTCTGCTCCGGGTCCATCCAGGGGCCGACACCGTAGAAGCGGCCAACCTCGACATGGACGACGAATCCGTCGGGGAAGTCCCGTTGCGGGAACCTGGACCCGGGGCCGATGTAGACGTTGGCCAGGTGGTCCATCACCTCCAGGGCCCCTCCGGTGCCGATCCGGGCCCTGCCCTCGGCGACCAGATAGGGGTGAAGCCCCGGTCCGGTGTGCTGGGTGGCCTGGAAGGAGATGGCCGTGCGTGGATCATGCCGCAGCGAGTCGAGTTTGTGCTGATCGAAGAAGCTGGCCCAGACCAACTCGGCGCCGTCGGCGCCGCCCCAGGCCAGGGTCACATGCGGGGTCCCGTCCGGCTCGAGGGTGACCACATGGCCGAGCGGGCCGGTGGCCAGAAACCGGCGAACCGTTTCCGGGATGGAGGTCATGGTCTCGATCCTACGCCACCACCTGGTTGCCCCCGGCCGGAGTTAGGGTCGCGCCGATGCGACGGGCGCTCCTTGTCGTCACGGTGACGGTGCTGGCCGGGTGCTCGGGTCTTGCAGCCGATCCCACCACGACATCGGTCCCCGACCCGGCCACGACCAGCGCGCCGACCACGACTACCACCACCTCGACCGTTGTCACCACGACCACGGTGGCGACCACGACCACCACCAACCCCTACGCCCGCCCCGACTGGCTCGGCACCAGGTTGCTCCCGCTCCGACCCGACGAGTTCGGCGAGGTGCAGCCCACTCCGCCCGAGCTCCAGGACCGTCAGCTGGAGACCCTCGACCTGCTGCCCCCGCCGACCGACGACCAATTCGTAGGGACCATCGAGCCCATCCCGGCCGAGGTGCTGGCCCGGTCGAGCTGGGTCCCGGAATGCCCGGTCAGCCTCGACCAGCTGTCGTATCTGACCATGAGCCACTACGGGTTCGACCAGCGTTTCCACACCGGCGAGATGATCGTCAACGCGTCGGTGGCCGAGGACGTGGTCGAGGTGTTCCGCAAGCTGCACCAGGCGCGATTCCCCATCGAGCAGATGCGGGTGATCACCAAAGAGGAGATCGACGCCCATCCGACCGGAGACTGGAACGACACCACCTCGTTCGTGTGCCGTCCCGCGGTGGGGTCGTCGTCGTGGTCACAACACGCCTTCGGCACCGGGATCGACATCAACCCGTTCCACAACCCCTACCTGAATGGGGACCTGGTCCTGCCCGAGCTGGCCTCGGCCTATGTCGACCGCGACGACGTGAGGGTGGGCATGATCGTGCCCGGTGACGTCGCCACCGAGGCGTTCGCCGAAATGGGCTGGGGCTGGGGCGGGCATTGGAGCTCCCTCAAGGACTGGATGCACTTCTCCCTGAGCGGGAGATGAGCGGGCACCGGCGGGATGTGCGGCCGGGAATTAGTGAAGCCCCCACAAGCCGGAACCGAAGTTCCTACCCGTAGGGGCTTCGTTGCGGATTATAACGATCGGGGCGCCCATGTCGAATCTTCGCGAAAATTTCTCTTAGCCCCCGCCACGGGTGGGACGGTCAGTCGAGGCAGAAGGTCCGCACCTGTGCCACGACACCAGTGACCCCGCGCTCCTCGAAGGCGAGCAGGGCGGCCCTGGCATCGGCCTCCGTCTCGAGATAGACGCTCACGGTCAGGGTGCCGTCTGGCATGTCCAACGCCGCTTCGGCGCCTTCGTCGCAATCGGTGGGGCCGGTGACATACCCGGCGTCTTCTGCCGCTTGTATCGCCTCGGTCAGGGCAGGGTCGTTCACATCGTCCGATCCGGCCAGCACCACGGCCCAGGTTTCGGCTCCGTGTTGCAGAGACTCGCGCTCCGGTGGGAAACCGGGCGGGTCGGTGGTGGTCGGCTCGGGGGCGGCGGTCGTGGTGGAAGGCAGGGCATCGGTCGCCTCGGTGGTCGGGGCGGCGAGGGTGCTTCCCGGCGTGGTGGGCGGGGTAGTGCTCGTCGCCGTGGTGTCGACGGTGACGCAAGCGGCGAGGGTCAGGATCAGGGCAAGGGCTGATGCGAGCTTCTTCATGGATTGGCACTGTGACAGGCCCAGCACCCAATGTCCCATCGCCTCACCGAACATATGTTCGATATAGTGCGAAGGTGAGCGGGTATGCCGAACTGCACTGTCACACCAACTTCTCCTTCCTCGATGGGGCGTCTCATCCCGAGGACCTGGTGGAGCGGGCGGTCGATCTCGGCTACGAGGCGCTGGCGGTCACCGACCACGACGGCTTCTACGGGGTGTCCCGGTTCTGGCAGGCGGCCAAGGAGACCGGTCTCCCTGCCATCTACGGGGTGGAGATAGGTCTCGACTCCGAGCCCTCCGGTCCTTCCGACCCGGTCGCCGCCGCCCAGGAGTGGGACCAGCATCGTCACGCCCGCAGCAAGGGCGGGCAGGGCCGTTTGCGTCGGGGACGCAGTGTTCGCGCCCACGGGACCAAGCCGACCAATCTCCCCGAGACCGATCATCTGGTCCTGCTCGCCGGCTCCCCCGATGGCTATCGGAGTCTCTCCAATCTGGTGACCCGCGCCCAGATGCGGGGGGAGAAGGATCACCCCGTCTACGTCTGGGAGGACCTGGCCGAGGCGGCGCACAACACCGACATCCACGTCCTGACCGGGTGTCATGCCGGGGCGGTGCCCAAGGCGGCAGCCCGGCACGATCTGGGGGCGACCATGCGGGAGACTTCGCGGCTCAGCGAGCTGTTCGGGACCCGGCTCCATCTCGAGCTGTGGGATCACAACATGCCCGAGGACGACCCCCGCAACGACCTGATGTGGGAGGTGGCACAGAAGCTGTCCCTCCCCACCGTGGCCACCAATCAGGTGCACTATCACGACCGACGTGACGCCGACCTTTCCGAGGTGCTGGCAGCGATCGGAGGGAGACGGACCCTGGCCGCCGCCGACGGGTTCCGACCCGCCAGCGACGAGCGATACCTCAAGCATCCCGGCGAGATGGCCCGTCGCTTCGGCCGCTACCCGGGCGCGGTGGCACGAAGCGGCGAGCTGGGCCGTCGACTCGCCTTCGACCTTGGGCTGGTGGCGCCCAATCTCCCCGACTTCCCCATGCCTGGCCACTTCCGCGACGAGATGGACTATCTCCGTCATCTCACCTGGGAGGGGGCGAGAGACGTCTATACCGGAAGCGACGACGGTATCGACCCCAGGGCCCGTCGTCGCCTCGAGCACGAGCTGGACATCATCGAGCGTCTCGGCTTCCCCGGCTACTTCCTGGTGGTCAAGGACATCGTCGACTTCGCCCGCTCCCAGGACATCTACTGCCAGATCCGGGGCTCGGGGGCCGACTCTGCGGTGTGCCGCTGTCTCGGTCTGACCCGGGTCGACCCGATCCGGCTCCATCTCCCCTTCGAGCGCTTCCTCTCCGAGGAGCGGGGGCGGCCACCCGACATCGACATCGACTTCGAGGCGGACCGGCGCGAGGAGGTGATCCAGTACTGCTATCGCAAGTACGGGCGGGAGCGGGCGGCGATGGTGGCCAACGTGATCACCTACCGGGCCAAGTCGGTATTGCGGGACGTGGCCAAGACCTTCGGGTTCACCCAGGCCCAGGTCGACGGGTTGTCCAAGTACGTCGACACCCGGGACCCGGGCCAGATCCGTCTCGACAGCCCGCTTCCCGAGGGGATGACCGCCGAGATGATCTACGACATCTGCTGGCGTCTCGACGGGTTCCCCCGTCATCTCGGGATCCACTCCGGGGGGATGGTGATCGCCGACCGGCCCCTGTGGCAGGTGGTGCCGCTGGAGTGGGGGCGGCTGGAGGGGCGGACCGTGCTCCAGTGGGACAAGGACGACTCGGCGGCGGTGGGGATCGTCAAGTTCGACCTGCTCGGGTTGGGAATGCTCAACGCCCTCCATCTGGCCCACGACCTGATCGTGGACACCCACGGGGTCGACATCGACCTGGCCGCCATCCCCCAGGAGCAGGCCATCTACCGCTCCATCACCCGCTCCGACACGGTGGGGCTGTTCCAGATCGAGTCCCGGGCTCAGATGGCCACCCTGCCCAAGATGAAGCCGAAGACCTTCTACGACCTGGCGGTGGAGGTGGCCCTGATCCGCCCCGGCCCGATCCAGGGCCAGTCGGTTCATCCCTATCTGCGTCGTCGCAGCGGGGAAGAGCCGGTGCGATACCCCCATCCTTCCGCCGAGCCGATCCTGAAGAAGACACTCGGCGTCCCCATCTTCCAGGAGCAGCTGATGGAGCTGGCTCGGATCTGCGCCGGGTTCGACGGGGGGCAGGCCGACCGGCTCCGTCAGGCCATGACCCACAACCGGTCGGAGAAGGCGATGGGGCGACTCCGCGAGGAGGTCTACGTCGGGATGGCGGGCAACGGGATCGTCGGCGCCGCGGCGGACGAGATCTGGGAGAAGCTGCAGGGTTTCGCCGCCTTCGGCTTTCCCGAGAGCCACTCGGTGAGCTTCGCCTACATCGTCTACATGTCGGCCTGGCTCCGCTTCCACTATCCGGCCGAGTACCTGGCCGGGCTGCTCAACGCACAGCCGATGGGCTTCTACAGTCCCAACTCGCTGGTCCAGGACGCCCAGCGTCACGGGGTGGTGGTGATCGGGCCCGATGTCAACGTGTCCTGGCACGACTGCACCGTGGAGCCGATCGAGGCCGACCCCGACGACGTGGTCACCTATCTGGGGGAGAGCTGGCGGCGGGGGAGAGGCACCGTCGACGACCCGATCCGCCCCCCGGTCGGGGTGCGGATGGGGCTGCGCTATGTGAGGAACCTGGGGGAGAAGGAGGTGACCCGGATCGAGGCGGCCAGGATCCTGGGCGGGCAGTACACCTCGTCCGAGGATCTGGCGTCGAGGACGGGGCTCGGGGTGGAGGCGCTGGAGGGTCTGGCCGCTTCCGGCGCATTGGAGTCGATCGGGCTCGGTCGTCGGGAGGGGATGTGGGCCGCCGGAGCCCTGGCCGAGATCGACCCGGAGCGATTGGCCCTGTCACCGGGGGTTGAGGCCCCTGCCCTTCCCGGGATGGGAGCCGAGGAGGAGCATCGGGCCGACCTATGGTCGACCGGGGTCTCCAACCGGCACCCGATGAGCTTCGTCCGGGATCAGCTCGACGGCTGTCTCACCGCGGCCGAGGCCCTCGACATGCAGCGCAACGGGTCGCGGATAAAGGTTGCGGGTGTCGTCACCCATCGACAGCGACCCGGTACCGCCAAAGGTGTCTACTTCCTCAACCTGGAGGACGAGACCGGGCTTTTGAACATCGTCGTGCTGCCCGAGGTCTGGGCGGCCCACCGTCAGGTGGTGCGGAGGAGCCCCGCACTGGTCATCCACGGCCGTCTCGAGTACCACGACGGGGTGACCAACATCGTTGCCCGCTCCTTCGAGCCGATCGGGGTCCAGACCGTGCAGTCACGGGATTTTCGGTAGACCTGGCGTGCATGCCTTTGGATCAAGCGATTCAGACGTAGCGTCGCACCCTGCTCCGATATGCCCCGTAGGCTGACCCGAATCGTCCCTCCAATCGGTCTTCCTCGCGCAGAGCCTCGCGGTGAATGGCGAGAAGGAGCATCGGGAGGAGTCGAATAGGCCAAACCGAATTGATGACCAGGGCCGCCCCGAGATAGATCAAGGTCCACGACACATACATGGGGTGACGGCTGATCGCATACAAACCGGTGGTCACGACTCGATCGGGGCTCTCCAGATCGGTGTCGGAAGCGGAACGCGTGGCCCAGGCGGCCAGCCCAGCCCCGACGGTGATGATCAGCCAACCGATCGGGCCCTGCCGACCCGACGCAGTGGTGATCTTGCGCGGTCGGGCGAGATGGAGGACGGTTCCCGCTCCCAGGAACGCGAGGTGGGATTCGGGAACGGGGAAGTTCCTCCATCGCCACCGGGTTCTTCCATGCAATTGAGGATCCACAGCACAACTCCACTTCAACCAGCCACAACAGCCCGTGGTCGGTGAGCGTCATTGAAGGAGCGACAGCCCTCAAGGCTACATGAGCCGATCGGTCGTGGTTTTCGGTCGAACTCGAGTCGCCGGGATCGTCTCCGCATTACAGACAACGAACCAGCCGAACCGAGCTCGTTGACCTCGTATGGTCGAGGTGGTGAGCGACGACGATCGGGAGCGCTGGGATGCACGGTATGCCCAGGGTGGTCTGGCGCCTATCGGCATCCCTGGTCCGCCCCCGGGGTTCGCCTCCGATGGGCATCTGTTTCCCACATATGGTCTCGCGCTCGACATCGCCTGTGGCCGGGGCCGGGCCGCGGTCTGGCTCGCCCTCCGCGGTATGGAGGTGCAGGCGGTCGATGTCTCACCCGTGGCAATAGACCTGGCGCGTGAGTTGGCACGGCGCCACGGCGTCACCGAGAGATGCCATTTCCACGTGCACGATCTGGATGCCGGTCTTCCCGACGGTCCCCACGTCGACCTCTTGCTTTGCCATCTTTTCCGGGATCCGAGGCTGGACCAGGCAATGTTGGAGAGGGTCAGGCCAGGTGGGCTGCTCGCGGTAGCCGTGCTCAGTGAGGTGGGAGTCGAGCCCGGCCCATTCCGTGCCCGGCCCGGAGAGTTACGAGATGCATTCGAAGGGCTCGAACTGCTCGCCGAGGGAGAGGCAGACGGAACCGCTTGGCTTGTGGGGCGCAAGGAACGTGACCTGCCGAAGTGAGCCGTGATTTCGTGTCACAGCCGGTTTGTAGGTTGTCGGTATCCACCACCCCGACGTCACACCCGCCCAGACTCCTCCAGGTATTCGCCCGCCAGTCGCTTCGGAGCCCGGTCCAGCCATGCTTCGATGACCAGCTCCCCGAGCTCCGCGATGTCGATCCGGTCCAACCGGACCAGCACTGCCGGGTACCCATCGAAATGCGGGGTGGTGAAGAAGACGTCGGGGTCGTCGCCGAGCAGCGCCTCTTTGACTCCGAGATCGGTCACCCGCACCCCGAGGATCGGGCCGTCGGGTGCGGTGACTCCGAGCGCCTCGTAGTCGGCACGGCGCAACGGTCGCTCCCAGACGAAACCCTTGCCCTTCACTCGCCAACTGGCAGTTCCGCGTGAGGAGACCTCGTCCGTCTCGGGCAGACTCAGGGCGATGCGGCGGACGTCGTCCCAACGGGCCATCACCAAACGCTATCTGCGCCGTCACGCCCAGAGGCGTAGATTCGCCCGGGTCCAGAAAGGAGTAGTCATGGCTCGCGATCTGATCGTGATGCTGGATGACCGACCGGGTGCACTCGCCACCATGGGTGAGGCCTTGGGGAGGGCCGGGGTCAACATCGACGGTATATGTGGAGTCGCCGGAGACGGTGGCGGACGAAATGCGGTCCACATCCTGGTCGAAGACGTCGACGCCGCCCGATCCGCCCTCACCGAGGCTGGGTTGGAAGTGGGTCCCGACGTCGGTGTGGTGACCATGATCTTCGAGGATCGCCCCGGGGAGCTCGGTGCGATGGCACGTCGGGTGGCCGAAGCCGGAGCGAATATCGAACTGGTCTACATCTCGTGCGATCGGCAGCTGGTCCTCGCCACCAGCGACAACAAGGCGGTCGAAGACCTGCCATAGCGGACCGGATCGGGCTATCCGTGCTCGAGGCGATCGGTCAGGTAGTTCCAGTCCCGGGCAAACCGGTAGGAGTGACGGGCGGGCGGGGCGGGCGACTGGGTCTCCAGCCAACGCACCGTGGTCTCGGTGGAGTTGTTGAAGGCATGCACCGCGCCGACACCGGCAAAGGCGACATCGCCCGCCTTCAACCTGTACTCCACCCCGTCGAACCAGGCATCGACCTCGCCGTCGAGGATGTAGTAGGTCTCCTCGAGGGGATGATCGTGGGGGCCCGGCCCGCCGCGGGGGTCGTACTGCACCATGAACATCGTGGAGAGCTGGGCCCCCAGGTCGGTGTCCGACATCATCTTCACCGTGATCCCGGTGTAGACCAGCAGGGCGGTGCGCATGCTGCCCGACACGGCCAGCAACTCCTGGGACTGCTTCTCCGGGTCCATGTGGTCGGGAGAGATATGCCCGAAGGATCGGGTCCTCGGGTCACGCGCGTCGACCGGGACCGGCTTCTGCTCGGGTGGCCCGGGCACGAAATAGGTGTCGTCGTCAAACCATGGACGGGGCTGGGGAGTCTACAGGTCGGCCCATCGCGCCGCTTCTCCCGACTCGTTGCGCCAGGCGTGCGGAATTCCTATCGGGATCATCCCGTAGTCGCC
>DATHUL010000285.1:0-1602 GCA_035462285.1 Acidimicrobiia bacterium | reverse complement strand
GGACCGGGCCGGTCTGATCAAGTCGATCGAGCTCCGTCTCGACGGGGGGAGACTCTCGGTCGACCACACCATCGTCAACACCGCCCCCGAGACGATCGAGGTTGCGCCGTGGGCGATCACCCAGGTCCCGCTGGGCGGGGCGGCGCTCGTGCCCTTGATCGCCCCCGGGCCTCCAGGCCTCCAGGCCTCCCACAGTCTGATCCTCTGGCCCTACACCGACCTGTCCGACCCGCGACTGAGCTGGCTGGAACGAGCGGTGGTCATCGAGTCCGTGGCGGGCGCCCCGCTGAAGATGGGGACCGGCCCGGCTCCCCGACGGCTGGGCTTTCTGTTCCAGGGACATCTCCTCACCAAGACCGTCCCCTCGGCGGAGGCGGGGAGCTATCCCGACCTGGGAGCTGTAGCCCAGGTCTACACCGATGGGTCCTTCTGCGAATTGGAGACCGTCGGTCCGATCACCGCGTTGGAGCAGGGGGCGGGCGTCTCCCACCAGGAGACCTGGGAGGTCACGCCATGTGACGATCTCGACGAGGCCTATCGACGGGTCGTGGACGGGGACAGTCGATGAGCTTGGTCCTCGGGATCGACTCGTCCACTACCGCCACCAAGGCGATCCTCGCCCAAGCGGACGGAGCGGTGCGGGGAGTGGCCTCGGCCTCCTACGACTACCAGATCCCGCAACCGCAGTGGACGGAACAAGACCCCCGGCTCTGGTGGGAAGGCGCCATCGCGGCGGTCAGCCAGGTGCTGACAGACACCGGTGTCGCCGGCTCGGAGATAGATGCGGTCGGGCTCACCGGGCAGATGCACGGGTCGGTGCTCCTCGATTCCGGGGGCGAGGTGGTGCGACCGGCGATCCTGTGGAACGACCAGAGGACGGAACAGGAGTGCGAGGAAATCCGTGACCGGGTGGGCCGGGATCGGCTCATCTCGATCACGGGCAACGACGCCCTGACCGGGTTCACCGCCCCCAAGCTGCTCTGGGTGCAGAGACACGAGCCGGAGAACTGGAGCAGGGTCCGCCATGTGCTGCTTCCCAAGGACTACGTGCGCTTCCGGCTCACCGGCGATCATGCCATAGACGTCGCCGACGGCTCGGGGACCATCCTCTTCGACCTGGCGGAGCGAACCTGGTCGCCGGAGGTCCTCGACGCCCTCGACCTCGAACCGGCCCTATTCCCCCCGACGTTCGAGGGGCCGGAGGTGACCGGGGTGGTGTCCCCGGAAGCGGCCCGATTGACCGGGCTCCTTCCCGGCACACCGGTGGTGGCCGGAGGAGGGGACCAATCGGCCAATGCGGTGGGTGTCGGAGCGGTGGCGCCAGGGGTGGTGGCTCTCTCCCTGGGCACCTCCGGCGTCGTGTTCGCCACCACCGACGGCCCCTCGGTGGAGGCCGGAGGCCGGGTCCACGCTTTCTGCCATGCGGTGCCGGGACGATGGCACATGATGGGTGTGATGCTGTCGGCGGCGGGAAGCCTGCGTTGGCTTCGGGACGCCCTCGCTCCCGATCAGAGCTTCGACACCCTGGTCGAAGGGGCGGGCGAGGTGCCTGCCGGGAGTGAGGGGTTGCTGTTCCTGCCCTACCTGACCGGAGAGCGCACT
>DATHUL010000284.1:0-1831 GCA_035462285.1 Acidimicrobiia bacterium | reverse complement strand
ATTGAGGATGCGACCCGGATCGAAGGCTTCCTTGACCCGTTGGTGCATGGCGAGGGTGGCCGGATCGGTGCTGCGTCGCCACCAAAGCGACTTGGCCAAGCCGATGCCGTGCTCACTGGCGATCACTCCGTCGAGCCCGATGACGATCGCAAGCACCTGATCCACAACACTTTCCGGGTCGGGATTGCCCACCACGTTGACGTGGAAGTTCCCCTCGGCCAGATGCCCGTACAGAAAGACCTGGCCCTCGAGCCCGAGGCCGTCCACGGCAGCGGCGAACTCGTCGACCCGCCCCAGGGGCACGGCCACGTCCAGCTTCACCGGCACTCCGATCTGGTTCACCGTCTCGGTGATCGATTCCCGGTAGGACCACAACCTCCGATCGACCACCGCCTCCAGTCCGTCGACGAGATCGGGTGGCGAGGTGGTCTCGACCAGGACGTAGAAAGGGTGGTCCGCGGGTAGCGGCCGGGACAGTCGGCGATGGGCGATCACCGTCTCCAAACAGGCCCGGTCGAAGAATTCGAGAGCGTGTGACTCTGCGTCGAGAAAGGCCAGTCCCTCACCAAGGGTCTCCACCCCGACCAGGATCACCATCGGCTCGGTCTCGAGCCGAGGGATGAGACGGAGACGGGCGGCGGTGATGACCCCAAGGGTGCCCTCGCTACCGACCATCAGCTGGACCAGGTCGGGCCCGATGCTCTGCTTGGCCATACCGCCGAGACGCGAGACGAGAGAGCCGTCGGCGAGCACCACCTCCAGTCCCAGCACCTGTTGCCGGGTGTCTCCGTTCGCCACCACGTTCATCCCGCCCGCATTGGTGGCGATGGTGCCCCCGATGGTCGCCGAGTCCCGGGAGGAGAGATCGACTCCATACTCCAGACCGGCCCGGCGGGCGTGGGTGTGGAGGGCGCCCACCGTGACCCCGGCGCCGACCGTGACCTCTCGCCGTCGCTCGTCGACGGGCCCGATCCGGTCGAGGCGACGCAGCGAGAGGACCATCTCGCCCTGGTGGGGAATCGATCCGCCGACCAGACCGGTGTTGCCGCCCTGGGGGACCAACGGCAGGGAGTGCTCATGACAGATCCGCACCACTTCCTGCACCTCGTCGACCGATCCGGGCCGAAGCACAGCCGGGGTGTGCCCGGACCAGCGGCCGGTCCAATCGTGCACATACCCGGCCACCATGTCGGGCTCGGTGAGCACGTGCTCGGGGCCAAGCAGAGCGCGGAAGGCGCCGAGTGCGTCGTCGAGGGAGGTCACCCTGGCACGACTCAGCGGGCCCCGATCAGGAACCAGGTCTCCATCGGTCCTTTGCCCTTCACCTCGACCAGACCCCTTGGCTCACAGAGGAAGTCGTCCTTGACCAGGTGGTAGGTGCTAGGACTGAGCTGGATCTTCCCCGGCACTCCATGAGATTCCATCCGGCTGGCGGTGTTGACGGTGTCGCCCCAGACGTCGTATTGGAATTTGGCCCTCCCGATCACGCCGGCCACGGCCGGGCCGGAGCTCATCCCGAGACGGAACACCAGAGGCAGGGTCGCCGGGCCGGTGCCGGGGGGGACATAGCCGACCACGTCGAGCGCCATACGGGCCAGGGCGTGGGCGTGGTCCTCCCGGGGGACTGGCACTCCCGAGGCGACCATGTAGCTGTCCCCGATGGTGCGGATCTTCTCCAGCTGGTACCGGTCGACCAGGGAGTCGAAGTAGGAGAAGACCTCGTTGAGGACCCCGACCAGCTCTTCGGGGGAGAGGTCCTGGGAAAGCGGGGTGAACCCGACCACGTCGGCGAAGAGAACGGATATGGCCGGGAACCGGGTGGCGATGTTCT
>DATHUL010000283.1:0-5357 GCA_035462285.1 Acidimicrobiia bacterium | reverse complement strand
GCTCATCACCCGGACCGGCCGTTACAAGATCTACCCGATCGTCGGGACTGGCCTGATGTCGCTCGGTCTCTGGCTGCTCTCAACCATGGGCACCGAAACCACGTTGTTCCAGGCTTCGATCTACATGCTCGGCTTCGGCGTCGGGATGGGCGGGGTGCTCCAGGTGCTGGTCATCGCGGTGCAGAACGCGGTGGCGGCCCGGGACCTGGGCGTGGCCACCTCCTCGGCGACCTTCTTCCGATCTCTGGGGGGCTCGTTTGGCACCGCCCTGTTCGGGGCCATCCTCACCGGTCAGCTGGTGACCCGCCTGACGCCTCTGCTTCCCGCCGGGTCGGCCGGCGACCTCCAGGACCTGACCGGGAGCCCGGAGCTGATCGGGCAACTCCCACCGGCGATCAGGGTCGAGGTGGTCGAGGCGTTCTCGCACGCCATCACCACGGCATTCACCGTTGCCATCCCTTTTCTCTTGTTGGCCTTGCTGCTGGTGTTCTTCCTCCCCGAGCTCCCGTTACGCGACACCGCCCATGTCGGTGCCGCCGAGCCGGAGGCTCCGCTCGCACCCGGGCCGGTCGGGCCCTGACCTTCGGCCTCAGGCGAGCGGGACCGTGAATCGGACCTGACCGCCCGGGCCGTCCTCGACCGCGATGGTCCCGTGGTGGGCCTCGACGATGCCCTTGGCGATGGCCAGGCCCAGCCCGGTGCCGCCCGACTCCCGGTTGCGGGAGTCGTCGGCCCTGACGAACCGCTCGAAAACACGATCCCTGAGCTGGTCGGGGAATCCCTCACCCTGATCGACGACCGCCACCTCGGCCATTGACCTGTTACGGGTGACCACGATCCTGACCTCGCCCGTCTCCGGGCTGTGGCGCACCGCATTGGCGAGGAGATTGCGGAACACTCGTCCCAGCGCAGCCGGGTCGCCGACCACGCCGACGTGACCCGGCGCCTCGACCCGAACCCGGACCCCTCGCCTCGCCGCGGCCGGCGCCACCGCCTCCATGGCCTCGTCGGCCAACTCGGCCAGGTCAACCGTGGAGGCGGACAACTCGAGACGCCCGGCTTCGATCCGGGAGAGGAGGAACAAGTCGTCGACCAGATGCCTGAGGTGCTCGAGGTCGTTGGAGAGCCCGCGCAGGTAGGCGGCCGGGTCGGGAGCCACTCCGTCCTGGAGGGCTTCGACCGCGGCCTGCATCGATCCCAGCGGGGTGCGCAGATCGTGGCCGACCGCGGAGAGGAGGACCCGCCGCTCCTCCTCGGCCAACTCCAGCTTCTCGATCATCGCGTCCAGGGCTGCCGCGGTCGCACCGAGCTCGTCGGTGCGGTGGACGCCGGATCGTGCCGTCAGGTCGCCGTCGCCGGCTCGCTCGGCCGCGATCGAGATCGCCTCCAGATCCGAGGCGAGGGGTCGGGCCACCCCGCTCGCCACCACGCCTCCCAGGCCCACCCCGAGCAGTAGCGCCACCATCACCAGGGTCAGGTCGTGGGGCTCGATGAACATGGTCATGGCCGCCGCCGCCACCGCGGCCCCGGTGACTCCGACCGCAGCCAGGGAGACGATGACGAGGCTGGCTCGAAGCGAGGACAGTCGTGTCGCCAGCCGCACCGCGACCACCGCGGCCACGAACGTGGACACGGCCATGAGCCCGAACACCAGGTAGAGCCGGCGGCGCTCGGGCGGGGTCACGTCCATGACCAGCTCGGCCATGAGCAAACCTGCCGCCAGGACGACGGCCAGCGCCCAAAGAGTCGTCTTCATGACCCCAACCTGTAGCCCACGCCCCAGACCGTCTGGATCCATCTCGGATTCTGGAGGTCGGTCTCCATCTTCTGGCGGATGCGGCGAACGTGAACCGTGACCGTGGCCGGGTCCTGCCATTCGGCCGACGACCCCCACACCCGCTCCAGGAGCTCACCGCGGCTGAACACCTGTCGGGCATGAGCCACCAGGAAGGCGAGCAGGTCGAACTCGCGCGCGGTCAGCTCCAGAGTCTTCCCGTTGACCGACGCCACCCGGCGACCGGCGTCGACCTCGACGCCGTCGAACTCGACCGGGCCCGGGGTCGGTCGGGGCGCGGCCCGACGCAGCACGGTCCGCACCCGGGCCACCAACTCCCGGGGAGAGAATGGCTTGACCACGTAGTCGTCGGCGCCAAGCTCGAGCCCCGCCACCCGGTCCGACTCCTCGGCCCGGGCGGTGAGGAGGATGACCGGGAGGTCGCCGTCACGGCGAATCTCGCTGAGGACGTCGAATCCCGAAACGGCCGGGAGCATGAGGTCGAGCACCACCAGGTCAGGTTTGAACTCGGTGAGACGACGTCGGGCGGTGGCGCCGTCGCTGGCGGTCTGCACCAGGTACCCGTCACGACGGAGGTAGTTGGCCACCACCTCTCGGATGCGTGGCTCGTCGTCGACCAGCAGTATGCGTTGGCCGTTGTCCCTGCTCGCTTCTTTCACCCGGGAAATGGTATGCGTCGTCGCCAGGATCGGAAGCCTGCCCTCCCCCGGTTTCGCAAGTGTTCACCATTGCCTCCGCTCATCGGCCCGGGCCGGCGGTGACGGTCCCGACAACAAACTCTTAACAGGTCGTGAACAACGCCCCGTACCTCCGGCTCCACTCGTACGTTTGGCCCGAGTCGCCGATCAGGGAGAAGACATGAGACCCCGCATCCACCGAACCGCCTTGTGGCTTGTGTCGGCATCGTTGTTGCTCGCCGCATGTGGCGATGGCGCCTCCACCAGCACCACCGCGGCCCCGGCCACCGAGTCCTCGACCACCGAGGAGATGATGGACGACACGTCGACCACCGAGATGATGGACGACACTTCGACCACCGAGATGACGGACGGGGAGATGATCGAGGACGATGTCCTCGCCGTGGCCGAGGCCGAAGGCGACCTGGGGACTTTCCTCGCCGCATTGGATGCAGCCGGGATCATGGAGGACTTTCACGGTGAGGGCCCTTTCACCCTGTTCGTTCCCACCGACCAGGCCTTCGCCGCCTATCTCGAGCACAATGAGATGACCCAGGAGGAGGCGTTTGCCGGTGCCGAGATGCTGCAGTCGATCCTCGGATATCACATTGTCGCCACCAGCGAGGACTCCGAGATGGTGATGGGCATGGATGGGCAGACCTTGACCACCTTGAACGGAGCGCCACTCGAGGTGAGTGTCGACGGAGAAGCCGTGATGGTCGGGGAAGCCACCATCCTCCGCTACGACATCGTCGCCTCCAACGGTGTCGTCCACGTCATCGACACGGTCCTGACACCGCCCGCCGGATGATGAGCCGGAGGAGATGGATCGCAGCAGGCGCGGTGGCGGTGCTCGTCATCGCAGGATTCCTCCTGTTCCGCCCCGATACCCTTTTCACAGATGTCGAGGCCGACGAGTCACTCGAAGAGGCCTTTGCCGCGACGACGACGGCCGAAGAGGAGGCGGGCTCGACCACCACCGTCGCCGAGCCCGCCTCCACCACGACCTCACCGGCCGTGACGACTACGGCGGCGTCGGTCGAGCCGGCCCAGGTCACGACCGGGCAATTCGTCGGGATCGACCATTCCGCCCAGGGCACCGCAGCCGTCTACGAGCAGGACGGCGACTTCGTGCTCCGGTTCGAGGACAACACCGACATCCAAAATGGGCCGGATCTCTATGTCTGGCTGCTCGCCGACACCTCTTATCAATCGGGGACGCCCGACGAGTACATCGATCTGGGGCTGCTCAAAGGGACGGTGGGGGGTCAGAACTATCAGCTGCCCGACGAGTTCGACCCAGAGGTCCATCGTGCCGTGCTGATCTGGTGTCTCCGCTTCGCCGTGCCGTTTGCGGCGGCGCCGCTGCAATGACTCGCCGGGGCAGGTTGAACCGAGCCGCTCAATCGTTCTCGTCGGTCCGCAACGGCCGGGGTGCTTCGATCGACGGGTCGAACAGGACCTTGATCTGGGGCGAGGCGCGGCGTGACATGGGCTCGAGCCCCGACCCAACCACCTCCTCCAGCGGATACACGGTGGGAGCCACCTGAGCCCATGCTTCGAGGTCGGAAGAGATCTGCTCTACGGCCAGGGGCAGGTCGGTGGCGAAGACGTGGGCCATCGTCCCGATGATCTCCCGCTCTCCCATCGACACCAGCTTGAAGTCGACCGCCACCGGGTCGGGCTGGTGCCCCACCACCACCAGCCGGCCGTTCTCGGCAGTGAGACTCAGGCCCCGAACCAATGACTCCGAGCGCGCGGTGCACTCGAATACCACCGTCGCCGGCTCGGCCCCGGCCAGATCGGCCTCGAAGCCGGGGGCGGTCGCATCGAGAGTCCGGGAGGCCCCGAGGCTGGCGGCCACGGTCAGCTTGGCCGGGTCGATGTCGACCGCGGTCACGGACGCCCCGGCGCGGGCGGCCGCGTAGATGACGAAGCTCCCGATTCCCCCCGCACCGAGCACGGTCACCACATCCCCCTCCCCGACCCGGCCCCGGCGGGTCGCATGCACCGCGATCGACATCGGCTGGGCCAGGGCGGCCAGGTCGGGAGTCAACGACGTATGGGAGAGGTTGAGCGTGCACGACGTGGGGACCACCGCCCGCTCGGCCAGCCCGCCGTCGGCATGGAGCCCGACCGTCCAATAGCGCTGGCACATGTTGGTGTGCCCGCGACGACAGGGCGGGCATTCCCCACATGACACGCCGGCCCCCACCGCGACCAGGTCGCCTACCTCGAAACCGGTGACTCCCGGTCCGAAGGCAAGCACCCGCCCCGAGACCTCGTGGCCCATCACGGTCGGCCCGAAGTGCCCGCTGTGGGGATGACGTTGGCGAATCGGGAAGAAGATCGGGTCGTGCAGGTATTCGCCGAGATCGGACCCGCAAATCCCGACAGTGGCCACTTCGATCAGCAGGTCACCGGGCCCCGGCCTCGGCTCAGGGACATGTTCGAATCTGACGTCGCCCGGACCGTGGTACACGACCGCCCTCATCTGACCTCCGGTTAGCGTGATCGCGGAGTGGCGCACGATAATGCAAACGTTTGTGAGCCTGGCCGGCCCACCGACGATGCAATGGTCGGGGCAACGGGCGGATCGCCCAAAGGAGGACGAAGGATATGGACAACGGGGCGGGGCCCAAGGTGAGCATCCCGGGAGACGGCCGGGCACGAAGCTGGTCGGTGATCGGATGAGCGCCTCGCCGACCACGATCGGTTTCGTCGGCCTGGGCCGGATGGGCTCGAGGATCGCTCGCAACCTGGCCCTGGCCGGCCACGAGCTGCGGGTCTGGAACCGGACCGCCTCGGTCGCCGAGCGGTGGGCGGCCGACAACGACGCAGAGGCGATGGCGAGCCTGTCCGACCTCGCTACCGCCAGCAATGTG
>DATHUL010000282.1:0-12899 GCA_035462285.1 Acidimicrobiia bacterium | reverse complement strand
GACCGCTTTGCCTCCGCCCAGGTCGAGCCCGGCGGCGGCCGCCTTGTAGGTCATCCCTTTGGACAGCCGGAGGACATCTTCGAGGGCATCCTCCTCGTTCTGGTACGCAAAAAAGCGAGTCCCGCCGAGGGCGGGACCGAGTGCAGTGGAGTGGATGGCGATTATGGCCCTGAGACCGGATACCTTGTCGTAGCCGTAGAGGACCTGTTCGTGGCCCTCGCGGGCTACCTCATCGAATACGGCCAAGTCCGGTCCTCCTCTGCCAGGGGGCGGGTCTCTCCGCCCGATACTACATCCGAGCCGATCGGGAGCGCCCGGGCGCGACTTGTCGCCGGCCTCTGCCAGGATTAGCCGATGACGAAGACGGCATACCTGAGGGTCTATGCGCCCGAGGTCTCCGATTCGGGCGACCCGGTCCCCGGCTTCGTACGGGGGTACGGCCTTCTGTCCGAGTCGTTGGTCGAAGGCGACTGGGTCGCCGAGTGGAACGGGGTGCGGATGGTGTGCCCCCGGAATCTTCGCCTTCGTGTCCTCGAGTCGACGATCGCCTTCGCCAACGCCTTTCGCGGCCTCGGCTCGGGGTTGATCCCGGAGGAGGCTGCCCGGGCCGCAGATCGGGAGCTTCGCCAGTACCAGCGCGATCATCCGGGTCACCGCTCCCATGTCCTCACCTCGGCCTGGCATGTCCCGGTTCGCTGGTTCACCGCGTTCCAGCCCGAGGACCGGGATGTATACGAGGTGAATGGCACTCCGCGGGTCCGTTTCCGGGTCGATCTGGCGGTGGGGCGGAAACGGGTCGCCCACGCTCTTGGTGTGTTGCGGGGGCTCCAGGTGTTCCAGGGCCCGGCCGAGGAGCTGGCCCAGCTCGCCGACTGGCTGGAGAGCTTTCCCCAGGACTCGATGCTGGAGTTGGACTACTCGACCGTCTCCGAGCTGTTCGATCCCCAGGACCTCGTCTTCGACGACTCGGTCGAGCTGGTGCGCCGATCCATCGAAGCCCTCGCCGAAGGCGACATGATGGCGGCCGGGGAGAGCTACGGTCGGGTCGTCTCCCGCTGGGCGCCGGCCTTCTCGGTCACCTTCAGCAGCTGAGGGTGTGTTCCCTCTCCGTGGGGGAGGGTCCCAATGAAGTGAGGCGAGGGGTTCCAAGGGATTGTGGGGAGACCGGAATAAAGGAGGCGTTCCGATCCTTAACTTGTGAACGGATTCACAAGCCGTCTCTTTTCGACTTGCGAAGGCCAGTGGAGTCAGTTCCGCTTCCAAAGCGGTCCTTCTCCTCCTCTCCGCTCCACTGGCCTCGCAACCCTCGCTTGACCCTGGCCGCAGATCGCCTACCATCGTCCCCGTGACATGCCCATCCACCAGCTCGGTCTGCCTCTGCGTCTGTCGCTGTGCGGCCGTGCCGTGTGGGTAATCATGTCCTGAGTCATCTAGACGAGACGAGAAGCCCGCACCGGCACCGGATGCGGGCTTTTGTTCGTCATGGGCCCGATCCGGAGCAGACAGGAGAAGGACCGTGACCAGCCAATTCGCCAATCTGACCCATGAGAAGGCCGACATCGAGCTCGACTGCTCCGGTCTGCTCTGCCCCCTGCCCGTGTACCGGACCTCGCTCGCCTTGGGCCAGCTCTCCCCCGGGCAGGTGCTGCGACTGGTCACCACCGACCCGGGATCACTGGAGGACATCCCCGCTCTCGCCCGGCAAACCGGCAACACGTTGCTGGCCGCGGAGCGTCACGAGGACCACCAGCTGTTCTGGATCGAGAAGGGGCTGAGGTCATGACCGACGTCGTCACCCGCCCCTTGCCGGACGACCAGATCGCCGCTCGGCGCCGTATCGCCTTGGTCGCCTCCAAGGGGACACTCGATCAGGCCTATCCACCGCTGATCCTGGCCACCACCGCGGCCAGTCTCGGATGGGAGGCCGGCGTGTACTTCACCTTCTATGGCCTCGACATCATTCATCAGAAGCGACTGGAGAGTCTCAAGGTGGCATCGTTGGCCAACCCGGCCGGCCCGATCCAGCTGCCCAATCTGCTCGGCGCCCTGCCCGGGGCGACCGCCGCCGCCACCAAGATCATGAAGAAGTGGATGAGCGACGCCCGGATGCCGACTGTGCCCGAGTTCATCGAGATGGCGCAGGGTCTCGACGTTCGCTTCTTCGCCTGCTCCACCACCATGGGTGTGATGGGAGTCGAGGAGGGCGATCTGATCAAGGGATGCGAAATCGCCGGTGCCGCCGCATTCCTCGACTTCGCCGCCGACGCCGACGTTCAGCTCTTCGTCTGAGACCCGGTCGCTCGGGCGACCGGGCGACGTCCCGCCAACCTGGCCAGTATCGGCCCGGAAGTGGCCATGATCAACACGTAGGCGGCGGCTATGGGGCCCAGCTCTCCCCCCACCCCGGCGGTCAGCCCCAGCCCGGCGATGACGATGGAGAACTCGCCACGGGCGATCAGGGTGGCTGCGGCGCGTCTCCTGCCCCGGGTCGACACGTTGGCACCGCTGGCCGCCCACCATCCCGTGGCTGCCTTGGTCGCCCCGGTGAGTAGCGCGAGCACGATGGCCCAGCCGGCGACATCGGGAAAGGTGCCCGGATCGATGGACAGCCCGAAGAAGACGAAGAAGACGCCGGCGAACAGGTCGCGCAACGGTGCGAGCAGGACACGCGCCCGGTTGGCGGCCTCTCCGGACACCCCGATTCCGACCAGGAAGGCCCCGACCGCCGCCGAGATGTGAATCTGCTCGGCGACCCCGGCCACGATCAGCGTCACTCCGAGCACGGTGAGGAGATTCACCTCGTCGGAACCGGAGAAGGCGGCCCGACTGAGCCGATGGCCGTGACGGGCCGCCACCGAGATGGTCAGCGCGACGAGGGCCAGGGCGGCGACAACCGATCCGGCGGTGCCAGCGAGCGACCCGCCCAGGGCGAGGGCCCCGAGAATGGGGAGGATCACCGCCATCGCCAGGTCTTCGAAGACGAGGATCGAGAGCACGATCGGGGTCTCCCGGTTGCCGATCCAGCCGAGATCGGAGAGGAGCTTGGACACCACACCGGACGACGAGATGTAGGTGACCCCACCCAGGAAGAGAGAGCCGGCAGGGCCGAAGCCGATGAGGAGCCCGATCAGGTACCCGGGGATGAAGTTGGCGATGAGATCGACCACGCCCGCCTTGGCGCCCGTTCTCAGGGCCTGTACCAACTCGTCACCGGTGTACTCGAGTCCGAGCATGAAGAGGAGGAGCACAACCCCCAGCTGGGCGCCGGTGTCGACGAAGTCCTGAGAGGTGATCAGCGGGAATATTCCCCCGTCGCCAAACGCCAGCCCACCGAGAAGGTAGAGGGGTATCGGCGAGATGCCCAGGCGTTCGGCAGACCGGGCCAGGATGGCGAGGGCGAAGATGATCCCCCCGAGCTCGAGGAGGAGAGTCGCGGATGGGCTCAAGTCAGCCGTCGGCGAGGATTGACTTGACCGCCTCGATTCCGTCGGTTGTGCCCACCACCACGACTACGTCGCCGGAATCGAAGACGAACTCAGGGCCCGGGGAGGGGAAGTGGCTGGTGTCGCGGATCACGGCCACCACCGAGACACCGGTCCTGGTCCGGATCCTCCCGTCGCCGATGGTCTTGCCGGCGTACGGGGAGGTGGGGTGAATCGGGAGCCAGTCCATGGCCAGCCCTTCGACCTGCTGGACCTGGGACATCGCCTCGATTACCGGCGAGACGCCGAGCACCTCGGCCAGGGTATGAGCGTCATCGTCGCTGAGCTCCATGGTCACCAGCGCAGTGTCCGGGTCCTCGGGTGGGCAGATGAACACCTCCCGTCGACCTCCACGATGATGGACCACGCCCACACGCTGACCATCGTCGGTTATGAAGTCGAACCTGACCCCGACCCCGGGAAGCTGGATCTCCTCTATCTGTGACATCAACCTCTCCTCAATCGGTGGAATGTTCTCATAGTCTTGCCTTGCCTCGGCACTGCGGCCCTCGGCGCTAACCGACCGTCGCCGATAGCGTCTCGGGGAGGATCGGCAAGGTCAGCTCGAACCGGGTCCACCCGTCACGGCGGACGTAGACCAGGTCGCCGCCCATCATTCGGGCCAGTTGCCTGGCCACGGCAAGCCCGAGCCCGACCGAATCCGGCTTGGAATCGCCCGGTGCCTGTGATCGGTAGTAGGGGTCGAAGATGTGATCGGCGTCGATCCCCCTCACCCCGGGCCCGTCGTCGCTGACCGCCAGGGTGGCGTTTCTCTCCGTGCTCCCCACCTCGATTCGGACCTTTCCACCGCCGTAACGGTGAGCGTTGGTGAGCAGGTTCCTGACGATCTGCCGGGTGCGCAGTGTGTCGGCCCAGGCCGGTGCGGGGTCGCCTTCGACGGTCACGTCGAGACCGACCTGCAAGGTCTCCACGATCGACCTGCACTCCTCGAGCAGATCGATGGCGCTGGGCCGGAAGGTCAGGTTGCCCGAGGCCGCCCGTTCCGCGGTGAGCAGATCGTCGACGAGTTGGGCCACCTCGATGCTCTGGCTCGAGATCAGTGACACCATCTCGGCGATCTCCTCGGGCGAGTACTGGTCGAGCCCCTGGGCCAGCTCACCGGAGAAGCCGACCACCGCCGACAGGGGCGTCCTCAGCTCGTGGCTGACGGTGGCAATGAAGCGGTTCTTGGCTTCGGCCAGCTCCTCCAACCCTTCTCGCGCCCATTCCCTCTCCCAGAACGCGCCGACCATCTCCGCCGCCCTCATCAGGCCGTCGACCTCGACCTCGGTCCAGGAATCGTCCCGCCAGAAATCGGAGTAACCGAGGGTTCCCACCCACTGGTCGCGGATCATGATCGGCGCCATCAACTCGGAGCGGACCCCCTCTGCCTCGTAGCGCGCCCGGACCGGGAGCTCGAGCTCGGAGACGCGGATCCGAGCCGGCGATCCGGCCGAGAGAGTCTCGATGATCCAGGGAAACTGGCTGTAGTCGCCTTCGTCGAAGGTGTCCGGCCCGGGAGGCGCATTCGCGCCGATGGCCTGGGCCACGATCTCCCAGGACACATTGCCCTCGTTGTCCACCCGATTGACGTCTACATAGGCGTAATCGGCCTCGGTGGCATCGAGCAGAGCGCTCAGGGCCGCAGACAGCGGCTCTTCGTCCCGACCAATGAGTAGGGCCTGGGAGCAGGTGGCCAGGGCCTCCTGGATCCGGGCTGTCTTCGCCTGACGTTCCGAGGCATCGGCCAGGGATCGGATCAGCCGCCATGTGATCCACATCACCAGCGCCTGACCGGGGATTCCGATCATGAGCCTGATCAGCGTCTGGGATATCGGCGGGGTCTCCACGACGATGGACACAACGGTGTAGGCGGCGGTGACTCCCGCCCCGACCAGCAAGGGACCCACCGACCCGTTCTCCCGGGTACCAACGTACAACACAGAAATGAGGATCAGCGTGGCCAGTGTGTTGCCACTGTCGAACCCGGTCATCTGACCGGCCTCGGTCAAGCCGAGGGTGGCGAAGACGAAGGCGCCGACAGCGAGAACGGGCTCGACACGGCGATGGCGAAGGAGTTGATAGACGCCGACCAGGCCGATGGCGCCGAAAGCGCCGACCCGGTACTCGACTCCGGGAAACCGCCCCGCCCAGGGCCCGATCTCGGAGAAGACCCCAAGGGCAGAGCCGATGACTGCGGTGAGCAGCACCGCTGTTCGGTAGCGCGGCGTCATGACCGGCCTTGGCGTCGGAATCATCTCTGCGTTATCGACGGGGGCCCTCCCTGGTTGATCGGGCCTGCGACTCCCGCCGCTCAGGCGCCACGATAGGCGACGCAATCGATCTCGACTGCGGCCCCCAGCGCCAAGTCGACCCCGCCCACCGTGATCCGCGCCGGCGGCGAATCGCCGACGGCCGCCATGTATGCCTGGTTCATCTCCTCGAACTGGGACATGTCGGACAGGTAGACGTTCATCTTCACCACGTCGGCCAGGCCAAGGCCCACCGTCTGGAGGATCACCTCGATGTTGCGGATGGTCTGGGTTGTCTGGGGGCCGGCGCCACCCGCGACCAGGTCCGTGGTGTCGCCCAGTGTGCCCAGACTCCCCGAGACGTAGACGTGGTCCCCGGCGACCACGGCATGGCTGAACGAGGGGACACGAGCCAATCCGTCGACGACGACCTTTTCCATGCGCTGTCCTTCCGGCAAATAGAGTCTTCGGTGGTGAAACTATCACCTGAGGACCGGCCCACCGGATGGGGTGGAGACCCGGTGGAGCCGCCCGGGCTCGACCAGGTCAGGGAGGCGGCGGATCGAATCAGGGGGCTCGCCGTGCGCACCCCGCTGCTCGCAATGCACGGGCCCGGCGCCGGCGACATCCATCTCAAGCCGGAAGTGCTCCAACCGGTCGGATCGTTCAAGATACGCGGGGTGGGGAACTGGGCGCTGAGCCTCACCGAGGAGGAGAGGCGGGAGGGGATCGCCACCACCAGCGCCGGGAACACCGCGATGGCCCTGGGCTACATGGGTCTTCGGCTCGGTGTGCCGACCCGTTCTCATGTCCCCGACAGCCTGCACGAGTCGAAGCGGGCCGCCATCGCCGCCTACGGAGTCGATCTCGCCCATGTCTCCATGACCGATCTGATGCGTTTCATGTTCGAGGAGGCGTGGCGGGACGAGCCCTACGCCTATCTCAATCCCTGGGGCGAGCCGTTGATGATCGCCGGGCACGGCACCATCGGTCTGGAGGTGTTCGACGATCTGCCCCACCTCGACTCGGTGTTCGTCCCGGTCGGTGGGGGCGCCCTGGTCGGGGGAGTTGCCTCGGTGTTGAAGACGCTCAAGCCCTCGGTGCGGGTGTTCGCCGTGCAGGCGGCGGTCAACTCCGCCCTCGCCGCCGCTTTCGCCGCCGGCGGCCCGACCTGGATCGAGTGGCGTGACACGATCGTCGAGGGCGCCTCGACACCGGTGATCACCGACGAGATGTACCCGATGTTGCGTCGTCTGGTCGACGATGTCGTGCTGGTGACCGAGGAGCAGGTGATGGCGGCGATGCGTCGCCTCGCCCTGGAGGACAAGCTGGTGACCGAGGGGGCCGGGGCGGCGGCCGTGGCCGCGGCCCAGGCCACCCCGCATGAGAAGAGAGGGGTGAGCGTGTGCGTGGTGAGTGGAGGGAGCGTCGACCGGTCGCTCTTTGCCCGCGTGGTGGGCGCCAACGGCGACTAGCGCCATCGGTACCCTCGGGTCGGGATGTCCCGCCGTTCGCTCCGTCTTGCCGCCGTTCTCCTAGTGGCCGGCTCCGCCTGCACCACCGAGGCTGCCACCACCACCAGCACCGCCCCCGAGCCGGCGGCGACCACGGCCCCGCCGCCCACCGACGTCTCCGATCTCCCCGGTCGACTCGTGGTGCTCGACGGGGGAGGCGACATCGTCACTTTGGATCCGGACGGCTCCAACCCGACTCCCATCACCGACGACGCCGGCGGGGGCACCGTCTACCGCCAGCCAACCTTCTCTCCGATGGCGAACCAGTTGGCCTGGGCCGAGATCTCCGGCGCCGGTTTCGGTCTCGGGACGAGCGACGGCGACGGGGATGACCGGGCCCGGGTCCCTATGTCATCTCCTCCCTTCTTCACTTTTTGGTCGCCGGACGGATCGGGGATCGGTGTGCTTCACAACTCGACGCAAGGGGCGACGATCGACTTCGAGATGGTCGACGTCGCGGCGGGCACCAGTCAGGTGCTCGCCTCCGGCGTCCCATTTTTCTTCTCTTGGAGCCCGGACGGCAGCCAGGTGGCGGTCCATGTCGAGCTTGTCATTTTCGCCACCCTGGACCGAGCCGGCGAGACAGAGGATCTGGGGGCGACCGCTAACGGGTATCAAGCCCCGCATTGGGTCCCGGACGGCATCATCCATCTCGCCGACGCCGGACTGGAGCTTCGCACGATCGGAGGGGAGAGCCGGGTGCTGGCCACTGTCCCGGGCCCGGTCTCCTTCGTGGCCAACCCGCAGGGGACCCGGGTCGCGGTCCAGTCCTTCGTCGAGAGCGAAGCGCCGGGCATCGATGCCGCTGTCTCCCCGATCCCGGCCCTGCCCGCCAATCGGGTGATGGTCCTCGACATGGAGAGCGGAGAGGTGGCCGAGGCGGCCGCCGGGGTGTCGATCGGGCTCTTCTGGAGCCCGGACGGCGAGAAGCTGCTCGCGCTCCGTCTCGGCGGCGAGGGGACCGGGGAGCTGACCACCGTCGTGTGGGCGGACGGTGACAGCACCGAACTGTCGAGCATCGCCCCTCATCCGCTCTTCACCCAGGAGGTGCTCCAGTTCTTCGACCAGTACGGTCAGTCACTCCAACTCTGGTCTCCCGACTCGACCGCTTTCGCCCTGCCTGGAGCGATCGACGACGAGACCGGGATCTGGGTTCACATCCTCGGTGGCGGTGACCCGGTGAACGTCACCGACGGGTCCTGGGTCTCCTGGTCCAACGGTTAGACCGTCGATCCGTCACTGGCCGGAGAGCACCAAGTCGAATTCTCCAGGCGGCCTCACCCGACTGAGGTACCAGTTCTCGGCCTCTTCCCATCGTCGGTTCCACTCGGTGCGATCGTCGCCGCCGTCCCGCTCCACGATCCGCTGCCGACGGATATCGGCGGGCGTGTCACAGAGCACTCGAAGATCGATGAGGTCGGCCAACTCCGGGCGAGCGCTGTAGACACCTGCGAGGATGACCACCGGGGCCGGTTGGCATTCTGTGGGTTGCGCCAACAGCCGCCCGTCGTCGCTCTCCCAGTCGTATGGGTGCCAGGAGGCTGCCCGGCCCCGGGCCAGGGTCTCGAGCACCGGCCGCTGTCGTCTCCAGTCGATGCAATGGGCCGCCTTCTCGGCGGCGCTCCTCGCATCCCAGTCCGCTGCGGCGCCTCCGGCATAGAACTCGTCGCCGTCGATCACGACTGCCCCGATCCGAATGCCGACCTCCCGGGCCAGTGTCGACTTCCCGGCCCCACTTCCGCCGTCGATGGCGACCAGCACCGGTCTGGAGTCGTTGCGGCCGATGGCGGCGATCCGGTCGACGAGCACGGACACCGGGTCCATCGGCGGTCAGCGAATGGGGACGATGGCGTCGATCTCGACCAGGTACTCGGGTCGGGCCAACGAAGTGACCACGAGCAGGGTGTTGGCCGGGGGCGGGGCCGGGAAGAACTCGCCTCTCACCTCGCCGACCGGGCCGCGATCGTCGAGACGGGTCAGATACACCGTGGTGCGGGCCACATCTTCCATGCGACCCCCGGCCGACTCGACGACCCGCTTCAGATTGGTCAGGACCTGGCGGGCCTGGGCGGCGACATCGTTCTCGCCGACGAGATCGCCGTTCTCGTCGACGGCGACCTGGCCGGCCACGAAGAGGAGACGACCCGAGGTGACGATTCCGTGGGAGTAATAGGCGCCGGGTGGAAAGACACCATCGACTTCGACCATGCTGCGCTCGAATCCGTTCTCCATCCGCCGCAACCTACCAATCCCACTTGACAGCCCTCACCAACTTCGGATAAGTTAGAAGTCAATCAACCGGTTGATAAAGAAGATGGTTGACAAATGATCGTGGATCCGTCCGCCGACGACCGGCTCGATCGGGCGTTCGCCGCCTTGGCCGACCCGGTCCGTCGACGGATCATCGCCCGGCTCAGCCGGGGACCGGCCACCGTCAACGAGTTGGCGGAACCTTTCGAGATCACCAAACAGGCGATCTCGAAGCACATCCAGGTCCTGGAACAAGCCGGGCTGGTGACCCGGACCCGTGAGGCGCAGCGACGCCCGGTCCACCTGAACCCGGTCCAACTGGAGGCACTCACCTCCTGGATCGACAGGTACAGGCTGATCCACGAGGAGCAGTTCCGGCGTCTCGACGCCCTGCTCCAAAACATCGACGGCGCGAGGGCGCCGGGGAAGGACACTGAGACATGAGCAACCCACTCGAGGTGGATGCCCCGGCAGGGGTCCCCTACATCGATTGGGAGCGTGAGTTCGACGCTCCGGTCGAGGCGGTGTTCCGGGCCCACCAGGATCCGGACCTGATCAAGCAGTGGCTGGGCCCACGTGGTTACGAGATGGACATCGACATCTATGACTTCCGCACCGGCGGCCGCTACCGGTATCTGCACCGCGCCAATGGTGAGGAGTACGCATTCAACGGTGTCTTCCACGTGGTCCGGGACAACGAGTTCGCCATCCAGACCTTCGAGTTCGAGGGGTTTCCCGACGTGGTCAGCATCGAGAGCATGACCTTCGAGGCCCTGGACGACGGGCGCAGCCGGGTGCGAGGCCATTCCACCTATCCCTCCATGGAGGCTCGCGACGGGATGGTGTCGAGTGGCATGGAGTCGGGGATGAGCGAGGGCTACGACCGCCTCGACGAGGTCCTGGCCCGACCGTGAAGGAGGCTGAGATGGATTGGACCCTGGAAGTGGTGCTGCTCCCGGTGAGCGACATCGACCGCTCGATCGCCTTCTATCGGGACCAGGTCGGGTTCGACCTCGATCACGACACGAAAAACGAGCACATGCACGTGGTCCAGCTCACCCCACCCGGCTCCGGCTGCTCCATCGTTCTCGGGGACCTTCCCGCCCATAGGGAGATGGCCCCGGGGTCGATGCGGGGTCTGCAGTTGGTGGTGTGGGACGCACAGAGGGCCCGTCAGGAGCTGATCGATCGAGGAGTCGAGGTGACCGAGATCACCGTCTTCGACGAGCGGGACGGCGGCACCGTGTTCGG
Organism: Acidimicrobiia bacterium; assembly: GCA_035462285.1. GTDB lineage: Bacteria > Actinomycetota > Acidimicrobiia > Spongiisociales > ZC4RG35 > JARDZU01. The sequence goes on along the minus strand of DATHUL010000282.1, from coordinate 2,150 downwards.
GTTCAGCGATCCTGACGGGAACACCTGGACGGTGCAGCAGATCAAGGCCAGGGCGGAGAAGCCATTGATCCCGGTCGAGGCCCGTGCCCGCTTCGGTGAGGGAACGGAGCCCTGAGGTGGCGACCCGGGCCGATCGTGGTCTGGGGGATGGGATACTCAGACGGTGGCCGCAAACCGTCCCGCCGCCGTCCTGTTCGATGCCGGGGGGACGCTCATTCTCCAGGACCCGGAGGAGATGAGCGTCCGTCTGGGTAGTCCGATCGATGCCAAGGCGGCACATCGGGCCCACTACGTGGCCATGGCCGAGCTCTCCGACGGGCGCATCAAGGGGCAGTCCCTCGACTGGGACTGGTGGCTGGAGCGCTATTTCGATCTGCTCGGTGTGCCCGAGCCCCATCTCGCCGGGTCGAGGATCGCTCGTGGCTACGGGTTGTGGCACCACCCACTCGATGGCGTGGCCGAGGCGGTGGAGGCCATCAGACGCAAAGGGATCAGGGTTGCGGTGGTGTCCAACTCGGACGGCTCGGTCACCGAGTCACTGGCCCGGGCCGGACTGGCCGACCTGTTCGAGTTCGTGATCGACTCCCACGACGTCGGTGTCTCCAAGCCGGACCCGAGGATCTTCCGGGCCGCGCTGGAGCGTATGGGAGTGGATCCGTCGCAAGCCTGGTACGTCGGCGACTCGGTGTTCCACGATGTCAACGGGGCACTGGCCGCGTCGATGTCGGCGGCTGTGCTGGTCGATCCCTACTCCCTGGGACCCGACGACGTGGTCAAGGTGCGCTCGGTGACCGAGCTGGTGTTCTGACCGTCGGGCCGTGGCGAGCTCACGGCCCTCAGCCTGTGCTGAGCCCGGCTGCTTGGAAGTGCATCGGTTTAACGCCGATGCAACCGCGGCGAAACACTGCGGAAACGTAGAGGTGAAACTGTTTCGCCGTCACGACACGAGGAGGAAGCCGTGGAGTCCGGTGATATCGCCTGGGTTCTGACCAGTTCCGCACTGGTCCTGTTCATGACGCCGGGGCTCGCCCTCTTCTACGGGGGCATGGTGCGGTCGAGGAACGTTCTCAACATGCTGTTGATGAGCTTCTTCACCATCTCGATCGTGACCGTGGTGTGGGTCGTCGTCGGATACAGCGTGTCCTTTGCCGACGGGATCCCGCTGATCGGCAACCTCGACTACTTGTTCCTTCGCAATGTCTCCTCGGGCGAGGACCTGCTCAACGTCATGTTCCAGATGACCTTCGCCATCATCACCCCCGCCCTGATCTCCGGAGCCGTGGCGGAGCGGATGAAGTTCTCGGCGTGGGTCCTCTTCACCGCCTTGTGGGCGCTGATCGTCTACCCGATCGTGGCCCACTGGGCCTGGAACGGATGGCTGACCGATCTGGGCGTACTCGACTTCGCCGGGGGCCTGGTGGTCCACATCAACGCCGGTGTCGCCGCGCTGGCCCTGGTGCTCCTGCTCAAGCCTCGTCGCGGATTCGGGCAGGAGGCGATCCGTCCCCACTCCCTCCCGCTGACCCTGCTTGGCACCGGGATCCTCTGGCTCGGGTGGTTCGGGTTCAACGCCGGATCGGCGTTCGGGGCGAACGATGTCGCGATCAACGCCATCGTCACCACCCAGATCGGAGCGGCTCTCGGCGCCCTGGGCTGGGTTGCCGCCGAATGGCGTAAGACCGGGGCCCCGACAACGCTGGGCGCCGCCTCGGGGGCGGTGGCGGGCCTGGTGGCGATCACTCCGGCCGCCGGCTTCGTCGGACCACAAGCTGCGATCGTGTTCGGCCTCGCCGCCGGCGCCCTCTGCTACATGGCCGTGTCGCTGAAGTACCGGTTCCACTACGACGACTCGCTCGACGTGGTCGGTGTCCACCTGGTCGGCGGGATCGTGGGCTCGGTCCTGCTCGGGGTGTTCGCCCAGGTCTCGGTCAACGAAGCCGGCGCCGACGGGCTCCTCTACGGGGACGCCGCCCTCCTGGGCAAACAGGTGCTGGCCGTGGTCGCAGTCATGGCCTTCTCCTTCGTGGCAACATGGATCATCGCCAAGATCGTCGATGCCACGGTGGGTCTGCGGGTTGAAGAGCGCGGCGAGATCGACGGGCTCGACATCACGTTGCACGAAGAACGCGCCTACGTCACCGACAGCCGTT
>DATHUL010000281.1:0-3947 GCA_035462285.1 Acidimicrobiia bacterium | reverse complement strand
GTGGTGGCGGGGACCGGCAAGGAGCTGAGACAGCTTCGGGCCGAGGCGATCACCGAGTACCCCCAGGTCCTGCAGAACGTCCGGATCGACCGTGGGGCCAGTCTCGACGATGCCACCGAGCTCTGGGACGAGGTGCGCCGGGTCGAGGCCGAGCTGGGGGATGATGGCCGGGTCCTGGTCCGGCCTTCGGGCACCGAGCCTCTGATCCGGGTCATGGTGGAAGCCTCTTCCGAAGAGCTGGCCAGGCGCTACGCTGATCTCCTGTCGAGCGTCACCGAGAGCTCGATGCGGAAGGAGGGATAGAACCGAAGAAAACCAAGCCGATCGCGTGTGCGAATACGAACAGCGCCAGGCCTCGGGGCTCAAAATCCCCCGAGGTGACGAGGAGGAAGGTCATCGAATCATTCGGCGGATGCCTTCCCGGCCAGCTCAGGTCGTAAGGGAGTGGGAACAAAACCCGGGAGTGATCCCGGAACAGAATCCCACCCGTGAGCGCCGGTAACACGGCTTTCCCGCACGCGCCAACCGTCCAGTGTCAAGGAGAGAGTGATGTGCGGAATCGTTGGATACGTCGGGCCGAGACCGGTGATCGACGTGCTGATGCCGGGTCTGGCCCGGCTCGAGTATCGGGGCTATGACTCGGCCGGGGTGGCCCTGAACCACGGCGGGTCGATGACCGTGCTCAAGCAAGCCGGTCGCATCGCCGACCTGCAGGGCCTGGTCGACCGGGAGCACCCGGCCGTGGCCCACACCGGGATCGGTCACACCAGGTGGGCCACCCACGGCGCCCCCAACACGGGCAACGCCCATCCCCACCTCGACTGCACCCGGGAGGGGGTGGTGGTCCACAACGGGATCATCGAGAACTGGGTGGAGCTCAAGACAAAGCTGGTCGACAACGGTCACGTCTTCGAGAGCGACACCGACACCGAGGTGGTCGCCCACATGATGGAGGAGATGTCCGAGCTGCCCCTGGCCGAGGCGGTGCGCCACGTCATGAACGAGACCGACGGCGCCCTGGCCCTGGTGGTGATGCGGAGGTCGGAGCCCGACGTCCTGGTCGGGGCGAGACGGGGCTCGCCGCTGGTGGTGGGCCGGGGCAAGGGGGAGAACTTCCTCGCCTCCGACATCCCCGCCTTCCTCGAGCACACCCGTCACATGGTGGTCATCGAGGACGATCGGGTGGTGGAGATCCGGCCCGACTCGATCATCCTCACCGACCTGAACGGGGTCAGCCTCCCCCTCGACGAGCGTCTGGTCGAATGGGACCTCGAGGCGGCGGAGAAGGGCGGCTTCGACACCTTCATGCTGAAGGAGATCTTCGAACAGCCCCACGCCATCGCCGACACGTTGGCCGGGCGGGTCGAGGCGCCGGGTCGGGTGGTCCTCGACGAGCTGACCATCGATCCCGACGCCCTGCGCGAGATAGACAAGGTGTTCGTCGTCGCCTGCGGCACCTCGTTCCACGCCGCGATGATGGCCAAGTACGCCATAGAGCGGTGGGCCCGGGTCCCGGTCGAGATCGACATCGCCTCGGAGTTCAGGTACCGCGACCCGGTGCTCGACGACCGGTCGCTGGTGATCGGGATCAGCCAGTCGGGAGAGACCATCGACACCCTGGCCGCCATCCGGTACGCCCGGGCCCAGGGATCGCTGGTGATCGGTGTCTCCAACGTGGTCGAGTCGGCCCTGGCCCGGGAGTCCGACGCGGTCCTCTACACCAGGGCCGGCCCCGAGATCGGGGTCGCCGCCACCAAGACCTTCACCACCCAACTGGTCGCCATGCAGCTGCTCGGTCTCTACCTGGCCCAGGTGCGGGGGGCGCTCGACCCGGGCGCCATCGAGCTACTGGTCAAGGACATGCTCCGTCTCCCCGACCAGGTCGAGGCGGTGCTGGCCCGGGCCGAGGAGGTCAAGGTGATGTGCCAGGCCTGGGCCGACACCCGGGACTGGTTCTTCCTGGGCCGGTCGGGTGACTTCCCGGTAGCGATGGAGGGGGCGCTCAAGCTGAAGGAGATCGCCTACGTCCGGGCCGAGGGTTACGCCGCCGGCGAGATGAAGCACGGGCCGATCGCACTGATCGAGCCGGGTGTTGTCATCGTCGGGGTCGCAACCGACACCCATGTCCAGGCCAAGACCCTGTCCAACATGGAGGAGATGAAGGCCAGGGGCGGGACCATCGTCCTGGTCGCCGAGGAGGGCGACGAGGTCGGTCATGTCGCCGACCACGTGATCCGGGTCCCGGCCGGCCCCGACCTGCTCTGCACCGTCACCGCGGTGGTCCCACTCCAGCTCCTCGCCTACTACGTGGCCACCGCCAAGGGCATGGACGTGGACAAGCCTCGGAACCTGGCCAAGACGGTCACGGTGGAATAGCGCGTTCCTAATGCAGGGCGTCACGTATTCGTGACGCAGTGCATTGGGTTGGGGGCGGTCCGACCAGGTGGCGGCTGGAGAGGACCCACCAACTTCCTACAGGGTCCGGTGCGGGACCGTGTCGGCGCGGTTGTTGGTCTGCGGGGCGCCGACCGATTGCAGAAAGCTGGTCGGGTAGGACGCCCGTCCTTCGACGAAGCGGTCGAACACCCGTAACGCCTCCTCGACCTGATACAGCCCGCTGACCACACCCGGCCACGTCTCGACCTCAGATCGTCTGATCACCGGGTAGACCCGCGGCAGCGACACGCGGACGCTGTCGACGCCGAGGGCGGCCATGGCGATGGTCCGATGCTTGCCGTCGCGGACCAGCAACGCCCAGGCGCCTTCCCCCGCCATCAGTTGCACCTCGATGATGTGATCGGAGGGGTCATACCCGTCCTCGGCGATGGAGGCGGCGACCCGGCAGTGCTTGTTGAATCGGTATTCGCCCAGGGCGTGCGACGTCGGCCCGAAGTAGTCGTATCCGTGTGTGCCCTCGGGGGCGGGACCGAACTTGGCCAATCGATCGAGCTCGTAGGCATCCCGCTCGTGGAAGAGCTCGTCCATGGCTCTCGCCGGCTCCCAGGGCAACACACCCACGACGAGGGGGCGGGAGAGCGGTGAGTCCTGGTCGACGTCGAGCCCGACGAACTCGGCCAGGGTGGTTGGCCGCCAATCGTCGTAGAACCGGGGGAGGACCGAGTCGACGTAGACGGTGCACTTCCCGGAGAGGTAATCGGCGACGGCACGGGTGAATGGGTTGGCACCCGGGTCGGCGATAGCGACCCCGAGATGACTTCTCCGCAGCGAGGACATCGGGACTCGAACCATGGCGGTGACATCGGGTCCCCGTTCGGCGGCGAGGACCATGGCCCGTTCCGGATCTGTGGTGCGGTCCGAGAAGTCGATGTGCTCGGTGGCGGCCGCCGGCGAGACGGTCTTCCTGGTCGGGGTGAAGATGCGGACGATCTCCCGGGGAACCCCCCGGGCGCCATGCACCGAGACCACGAGCTTCCAGTAGCGAGGCGCGAGATAGGTCCTCAGCTTGCGCAGGTAGGCGTCGGTACGTTTCGACATGGATGATCCCCTCGAGTTCCCCAGAACCAACTCAGTCTAGATCGGCAACGTTGGTCCGGGACTGGGCCGATGGGACCACATTTGACCGGTGGCGCAGACCAGAGCCCGGCCGAGGCCGGGCTCTGGTCGATCAGGCGTGGTAGAGCTCAACCCTGCAGGTGGGCCTCGACGTCGAACTCGATCTTGAACTTCTCGGAGACGAGGACGCCACCGCCCTCGAGCGGGACGTTCCAGACCAGACCCCAGTCCCGGCGATCGATCTCACCGATGGCGGAGAAGGCCGCCTTGGTGTTGCCGTAAGGATCGGTGGCCTCGCCCTCGAATCTCAGGTCGAAGGTGACCGGGTTGGTGACACCCCGGATGGTGAGGTCGCCGCTCAGCTTCCAGGCGCCGCCGGCGGGGGCGATGGCGGTGGACTCGAAGGTGACCAGCGGGTACTGCTCGGCGTCGAG
>DATHUL010000280.1:0-10225 GCA_035462285.1 Acidimicrobiia bacterium | reverse complement strand
CGGGGCCAGGTCCCTCGGGCTGCTCTGAATCGGGTTCCCGGCCGTCGGGGCGGGACATGGATCGGTAGCCTGGGCGCCATGCGCTACCCAGAGAAGTTGCTCAGCCCCGACGAGGAGATCGTCTCCGAGTTCCGCCCCCACTGGTCGCGGATAGCTCGGGAGGGTCTGCTCTCGATCCTCGTCCTGGTCCTGATCGTCCTCATCGCCATCCAGGGCTTCAGCTGGGGTGGATGGGCGATCGTGGGTCTGCTCGTCGCCTGGTTCGTGGTGGTGATCGCCGGGTTCATCCGCTGGTGGACCACACAGCACGTGATCACCAACGAGCGTTTGATTCACCGGACCGGGCTGATCGCCAAGGCGGGAAAGGAGATCCCACTCGAGGTGATCAACGACGTCACCTTCACCCAGTCCATGTTCGAGCGCGTGTTCGGCACCGGCAACCTTCTCATCGAGTCGGCCGGCACCCACGGCCAGTCCCGATACAGCGACATCCCCGATCCGGAGCGGGTCCAATCCCTGATCTACGAGGTCCGGGAAGGACGCAAGATCCAGATGGAGTCGGGTGGCGGCCGAGCCGCCCCCGAGAGCCCGGCCGCCCAGCTGGCCACCCTCTCCCGTCTTCACGACGAGGGAAAGCTCACCGACGCCGAGTTCGAGGCGGAGAAACGGAAACTGCTCGGAGGCTCCTGATGCCTCATATGCAGGACGACTTCCCGCTCAACCTGTCCACCCTCTACGACCGGGCGGTCTGGCTTCATCCCGACCAGGAGATCGTCTCGGTCGAGTCGGATCGGTCCCGGGTGCGGACCACCTACGGCGAGACCGATGCCCGGGTGCGGCGTCTGGCCACCGCCCTCGGCGCTCTCGGTCTCTCCCAGGGTGACCCGGTGGGAACCTTCGCCTGGAACAACCGGCGTCACCACGAGCTGTACTGGGCCACCGCCAACACCGGGCTGGTCTGTCACACGGTCAACATCCGCCTCTTCGCCGACCAGATCGCCTACATCGTCAACCACGCCGGGGATCGGGTGATGTTCGTCGACCCCGACCTTGCCCCGCTCCTGGCCCCGATCACCGGCCGGTTGGAGAAGGTGGAGACCTACGTGGTCATGGGCGATGCCCCGTCAGACGCCATCCCGGGCTCGATTGCCTACGAGGACCTGATCGGGGAGGCGGAAGAGCACGGGCCCTGGCCCCAGCTGGACGAGCGGTCGCCGATGATGTTCTGCTACTCGTCAGGAACCACCGGGAACCCCAAGGGCGTCGCCTACACCCAGCGTTCCACCTATCTGCACACCATCTCCAACCTGGCCAACTACGCCATGCTCCCCACCGACAACGTGCTGCCCGTGGTGCCCATGTTCCACGCCGCCGCCTGGGGGTACCCGTTCATGGCGGTGACCCAGGGGGCCAAGCTCACCTACCCGGGCCCCGACCTCAGCCCGGAGGGCCTGGTTCCCTTGCTGGAGAAGGAGAGGGTCACCTTCAGCGCCGGAGTGCCCACGGTGTGGCTCGGGATCAAGCAGTACCTGGAGGCGAACCCGGAGGTTGACCTGTCCTCGATCCGGGCGTTTCTCTGCGGCGGATCGGCCGTGCCCAGGGCGATGATCGAGTGGTATTGGACGGCTCGGGGGATCCGGGTCGTCCAGGGTTGGGGGATGACCGAGACCAACCCGGTGGCGTCGACGAGCCTGCTCAAGCCGGAGATGGAGGGCTGGGACCTGCAACGCCAGCTCGACTTCCTCGAGACCGCGGGTATGCCCGTCCCCGGTCTTCAGGTCAAGATCGTCGACGAGGTCGGAGAGGAGCTTCCACACGACGGGGAGGCTTTCGGTGAGCTGTTGATCCGGGGCCCCTGGATCGCCGCCGAGTACTACAAGGACAATCGCTCCGCCCAGTCGTTCGAGGACGGATGGCTCCGCACCGGTGACGTGTGCAAGATCACCCCGGAGGGCTACATCAAGATCACCGATCGGGCCAAGGACGTGATCAAGTCTGGCGGTGAGTGGATCTCGTCGATCGATCTCGAGAACGCCCTCATGGCTCATCCCGACGTGACCGAGGCGACGGTGGTCGGGCTGAAGCACGTGAAGTGGCAGGAGCGGCCGGTCGCCTTCGTCGTCCCCCGTCAGGGCGCCGACCTCGGAGAGTCCGACCTACTCACCTTCCTTGAGGAACGGGTGGCCAAGTGGTGGCTGCCGGACCGGGTGATCTTCGTCGATCAGATCCCGAAGACCGGCACCGGCAAGTTCGACAAGAAGGTGGTCCGGCAGGACTACGCCGACCTGCTCATGGAGTAGGCCGCGTCCGGATCCTTCACGGCAGACGCTGCGCGCCCTCCGATCGACCCGTCCCTAGACCTCGATCAGCTGACCGGTGGTCAGGTCGAGCACGAACTCCTTGTCGCTCCTCGAATCGGAGATGAACTGGGCCAGCCGCGCCCCGGGCTGACGGACCACCCACCAGGCGAAGTCTTCCGAGCCCGACTTGGCGAATTCCGCCTTGGCCGCCCTGGTCGCCTCCACCGCACCGATCTCGTCCGGGTACGTGCCGATCACCCTCTGATCGGGATCCTCACGGTCACGTACCTCTGTGAACTCCACCGCCTCGAACATGTTCCAGCCTCCTCCGCCGATTGTATAGGGGCGGCCGGGGAAACAACCTGGGTCCCTAAGCTCATTCTTCGTGTCTGAGTTCCACACCACCTGGGGCTACGTCGCGGCCGGGATCAGTGGGCTGGTCGGGATTTGGGGAGTGCTCCTGCGCAATCGCAGGCGGCCTCCCGTGGCGTTCTACTACGGGGTTGCCGTTGGCATCGTCGCCCTCCTGCTCCAGATCGTGATCGGGGTGATCGTGGCCACCGGCGGGGTCGACCCGGGCAACCAGCACGTCTTCTACGGTGTCGTGATCGCGGTGACCTTCTCGTTTGCCTACATCTACCGAGCCCAGTTCCGAAAGCGCCCGGCCCTCTACTACGGGCTGCTCCTCCTCTTCACCATGGGGCTCAGCATCCGGGGGATACTGACTTTCGGCGGCAACTTCTAGTCTGACCGGCCCCTAGGGAGGTGGCGATGCTGCTCGAGGACAAGAGACTGCTCATAACCGGGATCCTCACCGATGACTCCATCGCCTGGCACGTGGCCAGGATCGCCCAGGAGGAAGGCGCGCAGATCGTGGCGACCGGGTTCGGTCGCGGACTCCGGATCACGGAGAGATCGCTTCAGCGTCTCCCAGGACCGTGCCCCCTGCTCGAGCTCGACATCAACGATCCGGAGCACGTCGCCGCCCTGACCAGCGATCTGACCGAACGCTGGGGCGGTATCGACGGGGCGCTCCATGCCATCGCCTATGCACCCGACGACGCCCTGGGGGGAAACTTCCTGAGCACGCCCCCCGAGTCGGCGGCGACCGCCTTCATGACTTCCGCCTTCTCCTACAAGACGCTGGCGGTCGCCCTCCTCCCCCTGATGCAGGCGGCAGGAGGAGGTGCCCTGGTCACTCTCGACTTCGACAACACCCAGGTCTGGCCTGCATACGACTGGATGGGTGTCGCCAAGTCTGCGCTGGTCACCGTCACCCGCTATCTGGCCCGCGATCTGGGGGCTCACGGGATCAGGGTCAATGCGGTGTCGGCCGGTCCGCTCAGCACCGTGGCGGCCAAGTCGATCCCGGGATTCGACGCCTTCGACCGGGTGTGGAAGGAGCGGGCCCCCCTCTCCTGGGACGGGGCAAACCCCGAACCTGTGGCCCGGATGGTCTGTGTCCTGCTCAGCGACTGGGCCGCGATGACATCGGGCGAAGTGGTCCACGTCGACGGCGGGTTCCACGCCATCGCGGTCGGGCCGGGGGAGACCGCAGGCCCCTGATCCGGTCTAGCGCCGCTCTGCCCTATGCATCGACGGGGCCAGCGGCAACTCGACCACGAACGTCGCACCGCCACCCTCGGTTGCCTCGACCCTGACCGCTCCCCGCATCACCTCGGCCAGGCTCTTGACGATGGACAGACCGAGACCGGTGCCCCCCTTCGACCTGGTGTCGGACTGGTCGATCTGTGTGAAGCGCTCGAAGACCCGGTCCCGTTCCTCTTCGGGAATGCCGGGGCCATGGTCGACGACCGCGATCACCGCCTTGTTCGGGCGTTCCCATGCGTAGAGCTCCACCGGGCTTCCCACCGCGTACTTGGCGGCGTTCTCCACCAGATTGATCAGGATCCGGCTGAGATGGTCACGATCGGCCTCGACGGTGAGGTCGTCGGGCTCGATGGTGAAGCTCGGCTCGATCGAGACCACCCGGTTCACCTCTTCGAACGCCTGTTTCAGGGTCACCGGCTCGAGATGGACCGGGATCGCCCCCCGGTCGATCCGGGAGACCACGAGCAGGTCGTCGATGAGACGCTGGAGACGGCCTGCCTGACGACGCGCCGTCGACAGGAGTTGCACTGCGGTGGCCTCGGTCGGGGCGAGTTCGGGGCGGTTCACCGTGTCCAGGGAACCAATGTTCGAAGTCAGAGGTGTGCGCAGCTCGTGGCTCACTGTGGAGACGAAGTCGGTCTTCATCTGCGCCACCTCCTCCAGCCTCTTCGCCATCTCGGCCTGGGCCTCGTACCTCCCGATCTGGGACAGGACCAGCCCGGCAGGGGCCGCCAACGACCCGAGCTGGTCGAGCTGGCCTTCCTGGAAGCTGCCGGCGTAGGGGTCGCCGACGATGATCACGCCGACCCGGAGATTCTCCACCTTCAGCGGCGCCACCAGCGCCTGGCTCAGGCCCAGCTCGTTGATCAGGGTGTGAGCGTCGGTGTCCTGATCGACCTCCTTGACCAGGAACGGCCTCCCCGACCGGTACACCTGGGCGACGATCGCCGGGGAGGCAACGTCGAGCACTATCGGATCGGTGTCGAGGGGGTATCCGTTGACCCAAATCGGGCTCATCACCTCGAGCCGATGGCGCTCCGCGTTGTAGAGCAGGACCACTCCCACCTGGGCGTCCAGGTACTTGCAGATGGTCCCGACCAGATGAGGGACGATCTCGGCCAGCGACTCGGCCCGGGCCAGGGTGGCGCTGACCGCGTACAAACGCTCGAAGTCGAGTCGCTGCTGGTCGATCTGACTCTCACGCGATGCGGAGCGGACCGCTTCCCGCTCGAACTCCATGCCGATCAAGGCCGTGGCCGCCGACACCACGGCCACGGTCAACACCGGGGCCACCACGTCCTGGATGGCATCGGCGTCGCCCACCCCGAAGGCGACGAAGGCGATCGCCAGCCCGATGAGGACGGTCATGAACGCATGGGCCCACCAGGTGAGGAGAAGACCGGACACCGCCGCGATCCCGTAGAGGATCGGAGTGGCGGTGCCTTCCAGCGCGTCGATGAGGGCGAAAGACGAGATGCCCAGGATCAGCACGGTGAGCCAGCCGACCGCGATCCAGGGGGCATGCCGTGTCGCCATCGGCCGGTCCCATCGGGTCAGGGCGGAGACGATCAGCATGGCGGCGAGACCGGCCATCGGGATCCAGAACTCCCTCCGGGTGTACACCTCCTGTCGAACCGCCTGGGCGGCGATGATGATCAGGACCACCCAGGCCACCGCCGAGGCGCGCCGAAGCAGCGACGCTCGGAACCGCGCCATCGCCTGATGCGTAGTCGGTGTAATCCCGTCCATATCCCTGAATGGATGCCTTTCGACTGTATTCTCGGCATCTCCGACCGAGGACTAGATACGTGGCTTTGCGCGCGCTTGCAGACGGCGCACTGTTCGCAGAGACGTTTGGCGACGCACCACCCCGGGTTCTCGCCTTACACGGTTGGGGCCGGCGGGGCACCGACTTCGGGCCGTCCCTGGCCGGTTTTGATGCTCTCGCCCTCGATTTGCCCGGATTCGGCGCCTCTCCACCACCGTCGCAGCCGATCGGCGCCGACGGTTACGCCGGGCTGATCTCCCCGGTCCTCGATCTGTTCGAGGTGCCCCCGGTCGTGGTCGGCCATTCGTTCGGGGGGCGGGTGGCGGTCTGCCTGGCGGCGGCCCATCCCGGTCGGGTCGGCCCCCTGGTCCTCACCGGCTCCCCTCTGCTCCGCATCACCCCGGCCCGCCGGCCGTCGACTGCCTATCGACTGATCCGCTTCCTCAATCGGGTCGGTCTGGTGTCCGACGACAGGATCGAGCGGATCCGCCATCGTCGTGGCTCGACCGACTATCGGGCGGCGAACGGAGTGATGCGAGACGTCCTGGTCAAGGTGATCAACGAGAGCTACGAGCCACAATTGCGTCAGATCCGGTCCCGGGTGGTCCTGCTCTGGGGGGCGGACGACCAGGAGGTCCCGGTCGAGGTGGCCGAGATGGCATTGCGGGTCATGAGGCAGTCGGGCACCGCGGCCGAGTTGGAGATCCTGCCCGGCGTCGGCCATCTCGTCCCGGTGCAGGCGCCCGAGGCCATGCGAAGGGCGATCCAGGGAGTCCTCGGCCCTTGACCAGGGTGCTCGCCGCGGTTTGCGCCCTGGCCACGGTCCCCGCCGGGCTCCGCTGGCTCAGGGTGGCCCAGCGGGAGCACTATCTGCCGACCTCGGTGACCAGGTTCGCCGTCCGCTGGTGGCGGAGCAGGCCGCTCAACCTCGGTCTGGTCGGAGTGGCGATGATCGGGCTGGCCGGGTCGTTGTGGAGCCCGTGGTTCGGGCTTCTGGTCGCGCTGGCGCAATTGGGGCCGATCGGCTTGACCGTTCGGGGACGAACCTCCCCTCTCGTCTGGACCGGCCGGCTGAGACGTCTCGCCGTCACGGCCGGGGCAATCGTGCTCGCCTTCTACCTGACCGGAGCCATGATCGGCTCGTCATTCTTGGTGGTGCTCGGCCTTCTCCTCCTCCCCGCGCTGATCGATCTCGCCCTTGCCCTCCTCGCCCCGATCGAGCAGAGCCTGGGGAGTCGTTGGGTCGACCAGGCCGCGACCCGACTCGAGGCCTCAGGGGCCAAAGTGGTCGCCATCACCGGCTCGTACGGGACGACGACCACCAAGCTGTAGGCCGGCCATCTCCTGGCCGGAGTCTTCCGCACCCTGGTCAGCCCGGCCTCGTTCAACAACCGGATGGGCCTGGCCCGTTCCATCAACGAGAACCTGGTCCCGGGGACGCAGGTGTTCGTGGCCGAGATGGGGACCTACGGCCCCGGGGAGATCGCTGCTCTCACCGGCTGGATCCCCCCGGACGTGTCGGCCCTGGTCGCGCTGGGCCCGGTCCATCTCGAGCGATTCAGGACCGAGGAGCGGATCGTCGCGGCCAAGGCGGAGATCCTGGACGGGGCCGGAGTTGCGGTGATCGCAGTCGACCACCCGCTCCTCGCCGCTCTCGCAGCGGAGCGGGCCACCGGGATGGAGGTGATAACCGTCTCCTCGCAGGGAGCGGAGGCCCGGGTCGAGGTGAATGAGGGCTCGATCCGCATCGACGGCGTCGAGGTGGCCAGGGCCCCCGACCACGTCTTCGAGGTCAACCTGGCTGTGGCCCTCGGGATCGGGCTCGCCCTGGGTCTGTCCACCGCCGACCTCACCGCCCGGCTCGAGGGCCTGCCCCGGGCCGAGCACCGCCAGACCGTCGCAACCTCGGAGCGCGGCTTCACGGTGATCGACGACACCTTCAACTCCAACCCGGCCGGGGCCAGATCGGGTCTGCGGCTGCTGGCCGACCTCGGGGCCGAGGGGCGCACTGCGGTGGTCACCCCCGGCATGGTCGAGCTCGGCCCCGCTCAGTTCGCCTCGAATCGGGACTTCGCCTCCGAGGCGGCCGCGTCGGTCGACCACCTGATCATCGTGGGCGCCACCAACCGGGCCGCCCTCCTGGAAGGTTCCGGGAAGGGCCGAGCGTCGGTTAGCGTCGTCGCGTCCCGGGAGGAGGCAGTCGACTGGGTCAGGGAGAACCTGGGCCCGGGAGACGCCGTCCTCTACGAGAACGACCTTCCCGACCATTATCCCTGAGGAGTGCGAATGGCGAAGCCGGCGGTGATCTTCGGCGGTCCCTCCGACGAGCACGACATCTCGATTCTCACCGGGCTCCAGGTGACCCGAGCCCTCGGCGACGTGCATGCGGTCTACTGGTCGAAGGTGGGTGATTGGTACGAGGTCGACACCGGGCTCGAGGCCGCCGACTTCGCCGACGGGGTCCCCCGCGGGTCGCGGGAGCTGACATTCGTCGCCGCTCCCGGGCGGGGGTTGATGGCCAAGAAGCGGCCGCTCGACGTGGACGTGGTCTTGATCGCCTGTCACGGCGGTCCCGGGGAGGACGGGACTCTCCAGGGCCTCCTCGACCTCTCCGGGCTGCGATACAGCGGCCCGGGCCAGGCCGCATCCGCCCTGGGTATGGACAAGCTCGCCTTCGGGGCGGCGATGGCAGCGGCCGGGCTCCCCACATTGCCCCGGGCTCTGGTCAGCACCGGCGTGGAGCCCGCCCCCGCGTTCCAGGGACCGTTCATCGTCAAACCGAGGTTCGGTGGGTCGTCGATCGGCATCGAGATAGCGGAAGACTGGGCGACCGTGCTCGCCCTGAAGCGAACCTCGACCTTCTTCCACCAGGGGGCGGTGGTCGAGCCGTTCCTGGCCGGGAGTCGTGACCTGCAGGTGGCGGTTCGCACCTACCCGAAATGGGAGCTGTCGGCGATCGAGGCCCCAGCCCGCGCCGCCGCAGGCATCTACTCCTACGACCAGAAGTACCTGGCCTGGGGGGGCGAGGTGAGTGCGGGACGGGAGCTACCGGCACCGCTCGAGCCGGAGATGGAAGAAGAGATCCACCGTCTCTCCCTTCGTGTCACCGAGGTGGCGGGTTTGCGGGGCATAGCCCGCATCGACTATCTGGAGCGGGACGGTGAGGTCTTGGTCAACGAGGTGAACACCATCCCCGGGTCGATGGCGGCCTATCTCTGGATCTCGCCCCCGGTGAGCAGGGAGAGGCTGTTTCGCGACATGTCGGACGAGGCTCGAAGTGGGCCGGTGCGGGTGTTCTCAGTGGCCGGCAGCGACGGGACCGCCCTGCGCAGCGCGGGGACGATCGCCTCCAAACTGGGCTAACCAGAAAGGACCGGCGGCGGCCGGTCCTCTCTCAGTCGGTTCCGGCCCGGGTCAGAGATGCACCACCGGGCAGGTGAGGGTGCGAGTGATCCCGTCGATGGCCTGGATCTTGGCCACCACCAGCTTTCCCAGCGAGTCGACGTCGTCGCTGGTCGCCTTGACGATCACGTCGTAGGGACCGGTCACGTCGTCGGCCGAATCGACGCCGGGGATCTCACGCACTTCCTCTGCGACCAAAGCGGCCTTGCCGACCTCGGTCTGGATCAGGACATAGGCCTGGACCAACTGAGCCTCCTTAGGGTCTCGGGTCGGGCCGACCCTAGTGAACGCGTTTTGCGTGGTGCGGGGCGAGCTCCGGAAAGCGAGTCCGGTGCCAACTCGTGGCCCGTCGTCGGTGGTAGTTCCTGGCAGACTGTGGGCCGTGCGGCTCGGAGGTTGGCAATGACTGCGATCGACGTTCGTCATCTGGTCAAGAGGTACCGCGACACGGTCGCGGTGCGTGATGTCAGCTTCTCGGTCGAGGTGGGCGAGATCTTCGGGATCCTCGGCCCGAACGGCTCGGGGAAGACCACGACGGTCGAGGCGCTCCAGGGGTTGAGGGCGATCGACGGCGGCGCGGTCACGGTGCTCGGGCTCGATCCCTCTAGCCAGGCCGACCAGATCCGACGTCTCATCGGCTCGCAGCTCCAGGAGTCCGCCCTGCCGGAACGGGTCAAGGTATGGGAGGCGCTCGATCTCTTCGGCTCGCTCAGCGATCAGGGCCCGCCGGTGTCCGAGCTGCTGGCCGATTGGGGGCTCGCCGAAAAGAGGAACGCCCGCTTCGGCAGTCTTTCCGGTGGACAGCAGCAAAGACTCCTCGTCGCCCTCGCCCTGGTCAACGACCCCCGTTTGGTGTTCTTCGACGAGATGACAACCGGGCTCGATCCATCTTCGCGTCGGGTGGCTTGGGATCTGATCCGTCGCATCCGGGAACGTGGGACCACCGTCGTCCTCGTCACCCATTTCATGGACGAGGCCGAGGCTCTCTGTGATCGTCTCGTCGTGATCAACAGGGGCGAGGTGGTCGCTGAGGGGACACCGGCGGCCCTGATCGACCGGTTCGGTGGCGGGCTTCGGGTCAAGTTCACCCTGGACGGGGAAGACATCTCCTGGATGTCGGCCGTCCCCCATGTCACCGGGTTGA
>DATHUL010000279.1:0-1974 GCA_035462285.1 Acidimicrobiia bacterium | reverse complement strand
GTCACCGTGGCCACACGACTCCCCTGGCTCCTGTTCAGCCTCCCGGCCGGCGTCATCACCGATCGCGTCGACCGGAAGCGTCTGGTGGTGGTCATGGACGGGCTGCGTTTCATCGCCACGTTCGGGGTCGCCCTGGTCGTGCTCACCTTCCAGGGGGACCTGTCCTCACCGGACGAGATCGCGGCAGGCTCGGCCTTCCCGCCCCCAGATGCCGGTCTGCTCCTGGTCGCGGTCTACGTCGCCGCGTTGCTCCTGGGCACGGCCGAGGTGTTCCGGGACAACGCGGCGCAAACCCTGATGCCCTCCCTCGTCGAGGCGGAGAACCTGGAGCGGGCCAACGGACGGCTGTGGGGAGCCGAGGTGGTGATGAACTCCTTTGCCGGCCCTCCGGCAGGCGGGCTGCTCCTCGCCGTCGCCTTCTCGCTTCCCTTCTTCGTGGACGCGGCGACCTTCGCCGCATCCGCCGCCTTGCTCCTCACCATCGCCGGCCGGTTCCGCCCTGTACTCGAGGACGATGCGGAGACGGCGCCCCGCTCCTTCATGGCCGAGATGAAAGAAGGGGTCCGCTGGCTGTGGCGCCACGATCTGTTCCGGCCGATGGCCATCTCTCTCGGGGTGATGAACGGGATGGCCAGTCTGGCCACCGCTACCTACGTCCTCTTCGTCCAGGAGATCCTCCGGCTCGACGCCGCCGTCTTCGGGGCCCTTCTCACCGCGGGGGCGGCGGGCGGCGTGCTCGGGTCGCTGGCCGCGGCTCGACTGTCCAAACGCATCGGCCAGGGGGCATCGCTGTTCGCATCGATCCTGGTCTTTGCCGTCACCCAGTTCGTCACCGGTCTCGCCTCTTCGTTCTGGGTCGTGTGGTCGATGTTCGTGATCAGCAGCTTCTTCGTCGTGCTGTGGAACATCATCACCGTGTCCCTGCGACAGTCGCTCATCCCGGACCGCCTGCTGGGGCGAGCCAATTCGGTGTACCGATTCCTCGGTTGGGGGATGATCCCGGTCGGGGCACTCCTCGGCGGGCTGGTTGTGGCGGGTGTCGAGCCGGTCCTGGGTCGGGAGTGGGCGCTCCGGGCTCCGTTCGTCTTCGCCGCCCTGGTCCAGGTCGCGCTCTTCCTCTATGCGCTCCCCCGGCTCAACAGCGCAAAGATCGAGGCGGCCAAAGCCGGTGGTCGGGAGTCGGACATCGCCACGTCGTCGGGTGAAGCCTGATGTTGACCATCCGGATCTTCCCGCCAGCCCGCCCCGGGGCCACCGAGAGTCTGGTCCGCCCTCAGGACGACGGTGGCTCCCCTTCGGTGTCGGATTCGCCGACCTCCTGATCGGTCGTCTCGAGGTCGTCGGGCTCGTCGCGATCGCCCAGCACCCAGAACGCCAGGGCGGAGAGCGACGCCGCCCCCAGAGCGACACCGAGCCAGAGCCACCGCTGGGTGCCCGGGCTGCGCTCGTCTTCCTCGGCCGGGTCGTCCGGATCCTCCGACCCGCCTGCCAGTTCCGCGCCCAGCTCGATGAGCGATACCGGGCTCGATTGGGCCCCCGGATCACCGACCGCCTCGAACACAACCTGGTAATTGGCCGCTTTCACCTCGGTGGTCACTCCATACGACTCGTCATCGCGTTCGACCATCGGCACCCTGATCGGATCCTCGCCGGCGAGGGCGAGGTGGAGGACGACCGAGTCGGCAGGTGTCTCCACCTCGACATGAAACTCGACGACCACGGATTCATCGGTCGTGGAGACGACAGTTGCGCTAGCCGCGCCAAACCCTGCGCCGAGCTCGACCGCGAAGAAGACCAAGGCGGTCAGTCTGACCATCGATCCGGATCCTACCGCCCCTAGCATCCCGGGCTCCGTGACCGGTCTCTGCATCGTCGCCTCCTTCCGAACCGATCCGGCGCGCGGTGACCCCGGTTGCTGACCACACCCCCGTTTCGGCGAGCCCCCGGTCTTCTCCTGAGACGGCCGGCGGTGCT
>DATHUL010000278.1:0-1772 GCA_035462285.1 Acidimicrobiia bacterium | reverse complement strand
GTCGTTGGGATCGGGCCAGCTTCCAGGGCGTCGAGCTTCGCGGGCGGACCTTGGGCCTGATCGGTGCTGGACGCATCGGGACCGAGGTGGCGCGGCGGGCCCGTGCCTTTGGGATGGATGTCATAGCCCACGACCCTTATCTCTCGGCCGAGCGTGCCGCAGAGATCGGAGTTGAAATGGTCGGCCTCGACGAGCTGCTCGCCCTCAGTGACGTGATCTCCTTACACGTGCCGCTGAATGACGAGACGAGAGCGCTCCTCGACGATGACCTCCTGGGACGCGTGAAGAAGGGCGCCTTCATCCTGAATGTCTCCCGTGGGGGAGTGATCGACGAAGCGGCTTTGACCAAGGCCCTCGTCGAGGAGCATTTGGCCGGTGCCGCCCTCGACGTCTTCGAGAAAGAACCGTTGGATCCCGAGAGCCCGCTGAGGACCGCTCCGAACCTGGTGCTGACGCCACACATTGGTGCCTCGACTGAGGAGGCCCAGGTCGCAGTCGCCCGGGAGGTGGCTATCGCCGTGAGACTGGCCCTGACCGACGGTGTGTATCAAGGCGCGGTCAACGCCCACTTGCTGATCAAATGACCCGGACGACTCCGGGACGGGTCTCCGGCTCCTCACTGGAGTGATCCTCTGACCTGAAGAGAAGAACAGCGAGCAGTACCAGCAGCACTGTCGCGACCCCTATAACCGCGACCATGAGCTCGCCGAATGAGATCTTCATGTTGGGTCGACTCCCCGCAAGCGAGGCGAAGCCGAGGATCCCTGCGGCAGTGATGACGGCGATCACCGCGGCCCCGTTGGACGCCATGTGATTCGATTCCAATAGCAGCCAGGCGAACGGAAGGACCAGGAAGACGAGGAGTAGCAGCCCGGCCAACGGGATCGTGATGGCATCGCCGAGGCGTTTCCTCACGGCGGCGACCTCTTCGGCGTCTCCTTCGGCAACGGCGACCGGCGTGCCAAATGCCTGAGGGACGATCGCCGTGAGTGCGCCTAGCAGCGCCCCTCCACCGACCATCACGGCAAGGGTCGCCAGGACCGGAAGCTGGACGAGATTCTCTCCCTCGATGGGGGTTCCGAACACCCCGGTAAGGAGGGCGCCGGCGGCAACACCAAGGACAAGGCCGATGCCAGCGCCGATCCAGCCTGTGCCCGACCGTGAACCGGTGAGTTGCATGGCGGGGTCGCGCCAGGAAACGGCTGCTCGGGAGAGCCCGGCGACAACCGCACCGAAGAGCAGGCTGACCAGACCGACGCCGACCATCACAAGTGTGGGATTGGCGAGGATCACCGGTGGCCCGCCCTCGGGCAGCACGGAGGCATTCGGGGCCCAGAAGGCACCGGCGATGAGGAAGCCGATCACTCCGAGGCTCGCGCCCGTCCAGGCGCCGACACGTACCGCCGTGCGAACCCGATCTCCGATCGCCGCTGGTTCCAATGGGGCCTCCTCCTCGACCACGACGATGGGGGTCGGGGGAGGTTGTGGCACCTCGAGAACGGCGACGGCTGCAGTCTGCGGCTCCACGGCGGGGGCTTGTTCCACCTCGCTTGCAGCCGGAGGGGCGGGGGCGGCTGGAGCCGTGACCGGCGAGCCGCCCGCCCATGCGGACAAGATGTCATCGGTGCTCGTACCGTTTGCTGCAGCGCGCGCCGCGGCCGACCTCATGATCAATCCGGTAGGGGTGCCGAGCGCGTTGGCGGCGGCGTCCAGCAGGTCACTCACGGGTCGGCACTTTAGCCCTTCGCGTCTCCGGCTCCCGGGGGTATGCC
>DATHUL010000277.1:0-12282 GCA_035462285.1 Acidimicrobiia bacterium | reverse complement strand
GCGGGAGCTACCACCTGACCTGCGCCCTGATCATCGGCCAGCGGACCGCCGCCACCGACGAGAAGACGGCGTTGAACGACTTCCTGCGCGAGTTGGACGTCCAGCTTTGACCAACCTGGTCGAGACGGTCGCCTGGCTGATCGAGATTCCATCCGTCACCGGAGGGGAGGCCGCCCTCCGGGACGCGATCGCCGATCGGCTCGCCGATTTGCCCCACCAGGTCGTTGCCGACTCCTTGATTGTGGGCGATCCGGCCGAGGGCGTCGTCCTGCTCGCCGGCCATCTCGACACGGTGCCCCTGCAGGGCCAGGTCGGGGCGATCGTGTCCGAGGACCGGGTGCACGGTCTCGGGGCCACCGACATGAAGGGCGGTCTGGCCGTCATGATCCACCTGGTCGAGACCCTGGGCCCGTCGGGACTGGCATGTGTGTTCTACGCCGGCGAGGAGGGACCGCTGTCCGGTAACCAGCTCGGTTTCGTTCTCGAGGCTGCGCCCTGGCTGACGTCGGCCTCGGCCGGCATCGTCCTCGAGCCCACCGACCGGGCGGTGGAGGCCGGTTGCCAGGGCGTGATCAACGCCGACGTCACGTTCTTGGGCGAGCCGGCCCACTCCGCCCGCCCCTGGCTCGGTGATAACGCGGTCACCAAGGCAGGCGAGTTCCTCACCCGGATGCACGCCCTCCAGCCCGAGCTCCACCTGGTTGAGGGGCTCGAGTTCCGCGAGGTGATCACGGTCACCACCGCCTACGGCGGCGTGGCCAGGAACGTGGTGCCTTCGGAGTTCGTGCTGAACGTCAACTACCGGTTCGCCCCCGATCGGGCGATCGGCGAAGCCACCGAGCGTCTCGCCGCGGTGTGCGCCGGCGCCGATCGGATCGAAGTCACCGATGTCGCTCCGGCGGGGGCGGTCGACATCGGCCATCCCCTGTTCCAGGCCCTGATCCACGGCTCGGGGGCGGCGGTGGTGGGAAAGCAGGGATGGACCGACGTGGCCCAGCTCGGGGCGGCCGGCATCCCCGCGGTCAACTTCGGCCCCGGTGAGCCATCACTGGCCCACAAGCCGGGGGAGTCGGTCCGGATCTCGGACCTGACCTGGGTCTACGACTCCTTGCTCGACATCCTCCGCTGACGGCTCATGATCACCCAGATCGACCAGCCGATCAGTGCCGCCCAGACCAGGCCGGGCCGGGCCATGACCAGGGCGAGGCCGACCAGAGCCACCAGTACGGTGGGCAACGACGGTCTCCGGATGGTGGGCAGCACCAGGGCGACCGCCCCGACCAGGGCGCCGGTCCGGATGAGCAGACTGCCCTCGGCCCCCTGCCCACCGGCAGTGGCGGGGAGAGTCATGGCCAGACCGGCCCCGATCATGAGGATGGCCACCGCGCCGAGTGCGATCGCGGTGCCCTTGAGCGGATTGCCCTCGGCCATGAGCCCAGGGTAGGGCGCGGCGACGCCGGCGCCGCCGGGTCGACCACGACGGAGCGGGTCTTACTATGCATCCGATGCCCATCGAGATCGACATTGCCCACGTGGCGCGGCTGGCCCGCCTCGAGCTCAGTGACGAGGAGTTGGACTCCTACAAGACCCAGCTCGGTGTGATCCTGGAGCACGCAGCCCGTGTCCAGTCGCTGCAGGGGGAGCCACACGTCGAGGCGGCGCATCCCCTCGGGCTGGTCAACGCCTTTCGGGAAGACATCTCGCGTCCGTCACTGGATCGAGACGAGGTCCTGGCCGGGGCGCCGTCCCATCTCGACGGGTTCTTCGTGGTCCCGCCCGTCCTGGAGATCGAGTGATCGCATCGAGTGTCAGCGAGGCCGGGCAGCTGCTCCGCTCCGGCGCGACCACCGCGCTTGCCCTGCTCGAAGAGGCGCTGGACATCGCATCGCGCACCGAGGCCCAGCTACACGCCTTTCTCACCATCGACGGCGACGGGGCCAGGGAGGCGGCGAGCCAGGCCGACGCCGACCTGGCCGACGGGATCGATCGTGGCCCGCTTCACGGGATTCCGGTGGCGTTGAAGGACAATCTGTGCACACGGGGCTTGGAGACCACGGCCGCCTCCCAGATGCTGGCCGGTTACATCCCCCCTTACGACGCCACCGTGGTGGCCAGACTGCGGAGCGGCGGCGCGGTGATCGTGGGAAAGACCAACCTCGACGAGTTCGCCATGGGCTCCTCCACCGAGAACTCGGCATATGGCACCACCTACAACCCATGGGACCTGAGCCGGGTCCCCGGCGGATCCTCGGGCGGTTCGGCTGCGACGGTGGCGGCCGGCTCCTCACTGCTCTCCTTCGGGTCCGATACCGGAGGGTCGATCCGCCAGCCTGCCGCCCTCTGTGGTGTGGTGGGGATGAAGCCGACCTACGGAACGGTGAGCCGCTACGGCCTGATCGCCTTCGCCTCGTCGCTCGATCAGATCGGGCCCTTCGCCCGGACCGTCGAGGATTCGGCCCTCGCCCTCTCCTCGATCTGGGGCCATGACCCTCTCGATTCCACCTCCTATTCGGGGCCCTACCCGAACCCGACCACGGCCCTGGACCGCGGGGTGGACGGGCTGCGGGTCGGCGTGGTCACCGAGTTGTCCGGGGAGGGCTTCGAGCCGGCGGTAGAGGCGGCCACCTCCGACATGGTCGCCCGGTTGGAGAAGAGCGGGGTCGAGGTCTCCGAGGTCTCCCTTCCCACTTTCGACATCGCCCTGTCCGCCTACTACCTGATTGCCCCGGCCGAGGCGTCGTCCAACCTGGCACGGTTCGACGGGATTCGCTACGGCCTCAGGGTCGAGGGCTCCACCACGGAGGAGTTGATGGCGCGCACCAGGGCCGAGGGTTTCGGCCCGGAGGTGACCCGTCGCATCCTCCTCGGCACCTACTCGCTGTCCGCCGGGTACTACGACGCCTTCTACGGGCAGGCACAGCGGGTTCGGGCCGCCATCCAGGAGGACTTCGCCCGGGCCTACTCGCACGTGGACGTGCTGGTCTCCCCTACCAGCCCAACGGTGGCGTTCGAGGCCGGGGCGAGAGTGACCGACCCGCTGGCCATGTATCTCTCCGACATCTGCAACATCCCGGCCAACATGGCGGGCCACCCGGCGATCTCGGTCCCGGTCGGGCTCGACGATGCCGGTCTGCCCATCGGTTTCCAGGTGATGGCTCCTGCTCTGGGGGAGGAGATCATGTACCAGGTGGCGGCCGAGGTCGAGCGTCTGGCCGGGTTCTCGCTGGCACCTCCGAGCCAGGGGGCGGCGTCGTGAGCTGGGAGCCGGTGATCGGGATCGAGGTTCACGTCGAGCTGATGACGGCGTCGAAGATGTTCTGCGGCTGCGCGGTCGATTTCGGCGGCGCTCCCAACACCCGGGTCTGTCCCACCTGTCTCGGTCTTCCCGGCGCACTCCCCGTGCCCAACCGGGCCGCCATCGAGTCGATCATGGCGATCGGGCTCGCCTTGGGCTGCTCGGTATCGGAGCGCTCGGTGTTCCATCGGAAGAACTACTTCTACGCCGACCTGCCCAAGAACTACCAGATCTCCCAGTTCGATGTCCCGGTCTGCTCCGACGGGCATCTCGACATCGAGGTCGACGGGGCCACCCGGCGGATCGGCATCGAGCGGGCCCACATGGAGGAGGACACCGGCAAATCGACCCATCTCGGGTCAGGGGGCCGGATCCAGGCGGCCGAGGGCACACTGCTCGACTTCAACCGCTCGGGGGTGCCCCTGGTCGAGATCGTCTCCCGTCCCGACATCCGAAGCGCCACCGAGGCCAGGGTCTACGCCCAGGAGCTGCGGGCGGTGGTGGCCGAGCTCGGGGTGTCCGACGTCCGCCTCGAGGAGGGGTCGATCCGATTCGATGCCAACGTGTCGATCCGGCCCCAGGGCGGAGAGGTCTACGGCACCAAGGTCGAGGTCAAGAACATGAACTCGTTTCGCTCGCTGGAGCGGGCAGTGGACCACGAGATCCGACGACAGGTCGAGCTGGCCGAGTCCGGTGGGCTCGTGGTACAGGAGACCCGGCATTGGGACGAGGAGGCGGGTGTGACCCACTCCCTCCGGGTCAAGGAGGGCTCCTCGGACTATCGCTACTTCACCGAGCCCGACCTGGTCCCGATGGTGATGAGCCCGGAATGGGTGGCCCAGGTAGGCGACCGCCTCCCCGAGCTGCCCGCAGCACGACGGGCCCGCTATCGGAGCCAGGGTCTGGAGCCGGGGGCGGCCGGCGCCCTGTCCAATCTCGACGACAGGCTCAGGTCGATCTACGACGAGGCAGTGGAGCTGGGGGCGCCGCCACGCACGGTGGCCAACTGGCTCACCGGCGAGGTGGTCGGTTGGCTCCGCAAGAGCGAGACGACACCGAGCCGGCTGCGTCTGGGGGCTGCCGACCTGGCCGAGCTGGTGTCGATGGTCGGGGAAGGCGCGGTCTCCAGCTCGGCGGCGAAAGACGTGCTGGACGGGGTTCTCTCCGGCGAAGGATCGCCTCGGGAAGTCGCGGAGCGACGCGACCTGATCCAGGTGAGGGACACCGGCGCTCTGGAAGCTGTGGTCGAGCAGGTGCTCGCCGCCAATCCGAAGGCGGTCGTGGAGCTCAGGGCCGGGGAGGACAAGGTCCTCGGCTTCCTGGTCGGCCAGGTGATGAAGGCCACCCAGGGAAAGGCCGACCCCATCGCCGTGAACCAGATGATCAGGGACAGGGTGTCGGGCTGAGGGCGGGACAGGACGGTGGTGCGCCGGGCCTGAGCCGGGAGCAGGTACCTTCAAGCCGACATGCAACGGCACACCAAGATCATCGCCACGCTGGGCCCCGCGGTCGGGTCGGAGTCCCGCATCACCGCCATGGTCGAGGCAGGGATCGACGTTGCTCGGCTCAACTTCTCCCACGGAGACCACGACTTCCACCGGACCCTGGCCGGCTGGGTTCGTTCCGCCTCGAAAGAGACCGGGCGAACGGTCGCCCTGATGCAGGACATCCAGGGTCCCAAGCTCCGGGTCGGTGAGTTCGTCAACGGGGCGGTCAGCCTGGAGGCCGGTCGCCAGGTGGTGCTGGTGCCCGACGGGGCGATGGGAAGCGAGCGTCTCATCCCGGTCGGCTACGAGCCGCTGCTCCACGACGTGGTGCCGGGAGACCGGGTGCAGTTGGCCGACGGGCTGATTCGATGCGAGGTGGTCGATCGGACCGAGGGCGGTCTCCTCGCCGAGGTCAGAGTGGGAGGCGTCCTCTCCGACCACAAGGGGGTGGCGTTCCCGGACAGCAAGCTGTCCCTGGAGATCCTCACCCCGAAGGACGAGGCGGATTTGGCCTTCGGGCGGGAGCTCGGCGTCGACTACGTGGCCGCCTCCTTCGTGCGCAGCGGGGACGACATTCGAAGCGTGGCCACGCTGGCCGGCGACGTGCCCATCATCGCCAAGATCGAGTTGGCCCAGGCCTACGAGAACCTCGACGACGTGCTGGAGCCGTCATTCGGGGCGATGGTGGCTCGGGGCGATCTCGGCGTTCAGCTCCCGTTGGAGCGGATCCCCCTCATCCAGGACGAGATCCTGAAGAAGACCAACACCGCGGGGAGGATCTCGATCACCGCCACCGAGATGCTGGAGTCGATGACCAAGAGCCCGCGCCCGACCCGGGCCGAAGTGACCGATGTGGCACATGCGGTGATGGCGGGCACCGATGCGGTGATGCTGTCCGGGGAGACCGCAGTTGGCGACTACCCGGTGCAGACCGTGACCGCGATGGCCTCGATCTGCATGGCGGTCGAGGAGGGAACGCTCTCGGAGCGGGGGGATCATCCGGTCCCCTTCGTCGGTGACGGGAACACCGTCGCCTCGGCGGTGGCGCAGGCGGCCACGGAGATCGCGGTCAATCTGGGGGCACATACCATCGTTGCCTTCACCGAGTCGGGCAACACGGCCCGGCTCCTCTCCAAGTACCGTCCCGAGGCGAGGATCGTGGCCTTCACCCCCAACGAGGTCACCCTTCGCCAGATGGCTCTCTACTGGGGTGTCAGCCCCCATCCCTTCGACCGGCGCACCTACACCGACGAGGAGCTGGCGGCAGCGGCGGACATCCTGGAGCGCGAGGGCCTGGCCAGCAAGGGCGACCGGGTGGTGATGGTGGCGGGGGTCCCACCCAACGTTCGCGCTGCGACCAACCTGGTCAAGGTCCATGTCATCGGCGAGCTGTCGGGCGGGTTCGGCACCTGAGTACGATCCCGAGCCTCATGGGCCAGGCAGTCGTCGTCAACAACGTGGTCGAGGTGGGCGATCTGCTCCTCATCGACACCGACCGGAGCTTCACCGGTCAGGACGGCATGGCCATGTCCCCGGGCAATCCAGGCCACGCGGTGCCGGGGAGTCTGGCCGAGCGCCTGTTCGACCTCGGGCTCGGCATCGATCATGTCTACGTCCTCCAGAACGCGGTCACGGTGCGTCGGCCCGGAGGATGGGACGAGGCGAGCAGGGCAGCGGTGACCGCCGTGGTGGAGGGATTTCTCCTCTTCTACTGAGCCTGCCCTAGCCCGTAGGTGGCGGCACAGCGGTCGTGGTCGTCGCCGGCGGGACCGTGGTCGTGGTCGGCGGTATGGTGGTGGTGGTCGGGCACGGAGTGCTGGTCCCGGGGATCATGCAAGGGTGCACCTCGAAGACGGCGAACCTGGGGGCGTAGCGGACCGTCCACTCTTGTTCCTCCACCACCTGACTCTCGTCCCCACCGAGAAGGATGCGTCGGGTCACGGTCACACTCCAACCACCGAGCTCGGTCTGGGTCTGACGCTGCTCGTCGACGGCCAGCTCGGGATTGGGGACGTAGCGGGGCTCGGGCGGGTCGGTGACGGCGAATCGCTCGGAGACCAGCCCCTTGACATGGAGTGCGGCCTGCCCGCCCTCCTGGTCGACCCAGGCCCGGCTCCTCCCCCCCGACTGCTCGCCCTTGAGCGCCCTGCCGTCATTCTCCCCGAATATGCGCACGGTTATCGAGGAGTCCGTGTAGCGGGTGTCGATGAGGATCGCCCGGTCGGTGTTGTTGCGAAACTTGAGATCGGGGCTGCGCCAGTTGAGCGTCGCCTCCACTCCTTCGGGGTAGCGGGAGAAATAGTAGGAATGAGGCTTGTGCTCGACGTCCTCGTACCCGCCCCAGAACACCGCGTTGTAGAGAGTGGTGGCGAACTGGCTCACCCCCCCGCCCACGGTGTCCTCAAGCTCACCGGCCACGATGGTCCCGGCGGGCAGGTAGCCCTTCTCCAATGTGCGCTCTCCGACGTGGTCGTTGAGGCTGAAGGTCTGCCCGGAAGGGATGATGGTCATGTCGACCGCGTCGGCGATGGTGTGGATGTTTATCACCCGGTCCTGACAACAGTCGTGATAGGTGGTGAACTGGGAGACGAGGTGGGCGATTCCCAGGCCCTCCAGGTACTCCGTGGTGATCTCGGGCTCGGCAGCCTCGACCAGGGGCAGCTGGCCCACACGGGCGGTGGTCATGCCGGCTTGGGCGAGGCGGACCGCCGTTTCCTCGGCGTCGATTGCGGTCCCGGGGGCGCCGGGCACGATGGAGATGCTGTCGCCATCGATCTCGAAGCGGGCGTTCACCGGTTCGGCTTCCACCTCCTCCCTGATCGGGTCGAGAAAGCCGTCGACTATGACCGGGTCGAATGAGTTCACGATCCGGGGCGGGCTCTCGGTGATCGTCTCCGAGCGGAAGGCTTCGGTGAGCTGCTCGACGCCGAAGACGGCCTCGGTCTCGTCGTGGGCCAGTCGGATCGGCCCCTCGAGCATCGATTCGGCCTCGGCCACGGCCCGGTCCACTTCCTCGTTGGTCAGTACCGGCACGATGGTGGTGGTGGGAACGGCGGTACTGCCCGGCTCCAGGGCGAGAAGAGTCGCTTCCACCACGGCCCGGGCGCCGGGTCGGTCGACGCCGGTGCCCACCTTGGGGTAGACCGGTGCCGGCACGCCCTCCTCGAGGATGACTCCTCCGGGGCTGGCCGGGAGTGATATGACCTCGGTGTCCCAGGTGTCGAACACCGCCTCGATGGCGACGTCGTCGACTCCGCCCCGCACCGGGCGATGAACCCGGTCGAAGATGTGACCCAACCACCAGGCGAACTCCGTGAAGACGTTCCCGTCTCGGCCGATTCGCATCGCCTCGTCGGCGATCGCCTGCTCGTCGATGTCGAGCCCGGCTTCCGGGGGCTGCATGCTGACGAACTTGCCCTCGATGTTGAACACGGCGGGACGGCTCAAGAACTCTTCCTCTACTCCGAGCAGGGCGCTCAGCGCCTGTTCCTCGTCGAGACCGCCGATCGCGGTCCCCGCAACCTCGACCCGTCCCATCACCTCGCCCCTGGAGAGAAGACGGGTGAGACCGTAGGCGGTGAAGAGGAGAGCGAGGACGGCGATGATCGCCACGACGAGCGCGTTGAGCGGAGTGCTTCGTGAGGAGAGATGCTTTTTCATGAAAGGCCGCCCCAAATCGACCTTGCGCCCGGCGGGATGCTAACGAGCGGCGATGGGTACCCGAAGCCCGGCTCGGACGCTGTCTACCCTCGGTACGAGTGACGATTCGATTCCCGGATGTGGCGCCAGGAGATGCAGTCAGGATCACCGCCAGCACCTATGTCACCTTCAAACGATGCCCCGCTCAGGCGGGGGCGCGTCTCCAAGGGATCTACGGCGCCGACAGCCGGCCCGCCTTCCTCGGGAGCCTGGCCCATCGCATCTTCAGCCGGCATCTGACCTCGGGCCGGATCCCGTCACAGGAGTTCGTCCAGGCATGCAAGGAGGAGATTGGCGGCTCCACCCTCAACAACAAGCTCGGTGGGCTCGAGCTGCGCCCTTCGTCGCTTGCCTCCGCCATCGAGGAGGTACGGGGCCTCTACGAGCGCTTCACCCGATTCCCCAACGAGGGGTTCGAAGGCTCGGAGGTCTCGATCGAGGTGGCCGCCGCCGAGGGTGTCGAGTTGGTCGGCACTGTCGATGCGGTCTACCGGGAGGGGCTGGGCGGGCATCGTCTCGTCGACTGGAAGACGGGGGAGTTGGGCGATCCCGAAGACCAGCTCCTGTTCTACGCCCTGGTCTGGGCGATGGATCGGGGCGAGCTCCCGGTCTATGTGGAGGCGGTCTCGGTGCGGACCGGGGAGCGATATCGGGCGGTGCCTTCCTCCAGCGACGTGGGAAGGGTGGCGGCCGAGGTGGGCGATCTAGTGGGCGTCATCCGCTCGGCGTGGGCCTCGGGCGGGGACCTGCTCCGCAGCGCCGGGCCCTGGTGCCGCTACTGCCCGCTGCTCGAGGACTGCGCCGAGGGAAAGGCGGCCGGGGTGCTGCTCGACTGAGCAGCACCCCGGCGAAGCCGCCGGTCAGCAGCAGGAGGTTCCCCCACCGCCGCAGCAGCCGCCGTTGTCATCGAGAGAGATCATCTGGTCTCCTTTCAGATCGATGACCTTCGATGTATTGATAATGATCGATACATCGACTATTGTCAATATGGTGATGATGGATTGCTGTACCCCGGTCTTTGCCGGCGTCCTCGACGTCGACGAGGCGACGCACACCGCAGGGCTGCTCTCCGCCCTTGCCGACCCGGTCCGGCTTCGCATCGTCTCGATGCTGGCCGCGGCGCAGGGAGGGACGGCCTGTGGATGCGAGTTGGAGGCTCCGCTCGGCCTGGCTCAGCCCACCGTTTCGCATCATCTGCGCATCCTGCGTGAAGCCGGTCTTGTCGTGGGGGAGAGACGGGGCCGCTGGGTCCATTACAGTCTGGTTCTGGAGCGACTGGACGAGATCAGGGACGCCCTGAGGCTACGTCTCCCCGAGCCGGTCTGACCTCTACGCCTCGAGCATCAGCCTCACCCTGGTCACCGTGTTCCAGTTGCGGGCGGTGCCGGCCATACCCAGCGTCTTCTCGAAGTACTCGAGGTTGAGCTTCGATCGCCCCGACCCCTGCGGATAGTGCAGGTAGATCTCCCGGCCCGACAGCGCGAATCGGTCGGGCGGGGACCTGTCGGGGTCGAGCTCGGCCACCCGGTCAGGATCTGGCGCCGCCTCCAGGAACACGGTGTGGAGAGAAGCGGGTTTCAGGCTCTCGTCCAACAGTGGGTTCCCGGCAACGATCCCGTCGAGCTCGTCCCGAGTTCGCAGCATGACCCGGATGAGCCGGCCGGCGACGCCTTCGATGGCCCGCTCCATCGTCTTGCCCAGCTCTACGGGCCCGCCCGACCCCGGAGTGACGACCACGTTCCCGCTCTGGAGATAGGTGCGGGCGTCGGTGAGTCCGGCATCGTGGAGAGCCGACTTGAGGTCGGCCATGGCCAGCAAGGACCGTCCCCCCACGTTGATCCCGCGCAGGAAGGCAGCCATCGGGGTGGGAGACTCAGCCATCGGGACCGCGAGGTGGCCGGATCCCTCGATGCTCCCAGTCGCCGCCCAGGGCGGTCGAGACCACCTCCTCGGACGCGCTGGGCCGGGCCCCCACGTCTTCTCGGACCGCCGGCCCGTCGACCACTGTGTTGGTCAGCTCTCCCAGCCCCTCCACCTCGACGGTCACCACGTCACCCGGTTCCACCGGGCGTGATCCAGCCGGGGTCCCGGAGAGGATGATGTCGCCGGGGAGAAGAGTGATGGTCCGGGCCAGATCGGCGACCAGGTAGGCCATGTCCCATACCAGCTCGTCGGTGCTGCCCTCCTGACGAGTCTCGCCGTTCACCCTGGTCCGGATCGTCTTGCCCCGGTAATCCCAGTCGTCGGTCACACCGGGGCCGATCGGGCACAAGGTGTCCGACCCCTTGACCCGAAGCATCGATCCGGCGTCGGTGTCACGGAAGTCGTGGAGCCCGAAGTCGTTGGCGATCGTGTAACCGGCGATGTGCGATGGGGCTTCGGAGGGAGCGACATTGCGGCATCGCTCCCCGATGACGATGGCGATCTCGCCCTCGAAGTTGAGGTAACGGCACCCGAGAGGCCGGACCACCTCGCCGCCATGGGCGTTGAGCGAGGTGGTCGGCTTCTGGAAGTAGGTGGGCGCCCCGGGAAGCCTGGTCTGGAACTCCTCGACCCTGCTCCGGTAGTTGAGATGGACCGCGATGACCTTCGAGGGCTGGACCGGGGGGAGATGCGTCGCCTGGTCGGCGGCCACCTGTCGCCCGTCTTCGCTCACCAGCCGGTCCCCTTCCCGGATCGCCCGGGTCGGGGCGCCATCGAGGAGGATCCTTCGGAACTCTGTCATCCCGCCCACGCTACCCAGGGTCGGAGTGCGATTATGTTCGCTGCCGAACCACCCATGGCACTGAGCACCCTCCATCGGGATCGGGGTGAGAGCGACGCCGATCTCGCCTCTCACGACAGCTTCGTCCGCTCCGTCCCCCATGCCACCTTCGCCAGGATGCGACGCGAGGATCCGGTTTCCTGGGTCGAGGAGGGCGACGGCCAGGGCTTCTGGGCCCTGACCAAGCATGCCGACGTGTCCATGGTCAGCCGCGACTACAAGAGGTTCAGCGCGGCGCGGGGGATCCGGATCGAGCAGATGGCCCCCGACGAGCTGGAGGCGCGGCGGACGATGATGGAGCTCGACCCACCCGAGCATGCCCGTCTCCGCCAGCTGGTCCAGCCCGGGTTTACCCCCCGGGTGGTGGCCACCTACGAGGCCGCCTTCCGCCTCCTCGCCGGGCAGGTCCTCGACCGGGTCCTCCCCCTCGGCGAGTTCGACTTCGTCACCGAGATCGCACGTGAGCTCCCGATCAGACTGCTCTGCCGGCTGCTCGGGGTGCCCGAGTCGGACGCCGGTCGTCTGGTGGCCTGGGGCGACCAGATGATCTCCAACGCCGACCCCGAGTACACCCCGGTGGTGATCGACAGGATCGACACCGAGGAGTACCGACTGCTTCCGTTTCGGTCCCCGGCGGCACTCGAGGTGTTCCGCTATGCGGAAGAGGTGGCAACCGAGCGACGCACCCAACCGGCCGACGACATCATCACCGCCCTGCTCACCGCCGAGCCCGACGGCCGGCCGCTCACCGACCTGGAGTTCAAGAACGTCTTCACCCTGATGATGGTGGCGGGGAACGAGACCACGCGTCACACCATCTCCCACGGGTTGATCTACCTACAGGACCATGCCGAGCAACTCGCCATGCTCCGCTCCGACCTGACCGGGCTCTCCGAGGCAGCCACCGAGGAGATACTGCGGGCCTCCGGGGTCACCATGCACTTCCGTCGGACCGCCACCGACGACACCGAGTTGCGGGGGACCCCGATCCGGGCCGGTGACCGAGTGGTCATGTGGTACACGTCGGCGAACTACGA
>DATHUL010000276.1:0-6763 GCA_035462285.1 Acidimicrobiia bacterium | reverse complement strand
GCCGAGGAGTACTCGGAGCCTGTGATCGGGGCCGAGATGTGGTTCCCGCGAGCCAAGGGCAAGGGTTTCGTGAAGCGAACACTCGACCTGGCGCTGATCGACGAGGTGCGAAGAAAGATGGAGGATGTCACCCACTCGATCCGGGACGAGGCTTGGGAGCCGCGGGTGAGCATCAGGTGTGACCGGTGCGAGTTCCGGCTCTCCTGCCCGGCCTGGCCCGAGGGCAAGGGGGCCTATCTCCCATGAGCGCTCTCCAACCTTCCGCCGAACAGCAGGAGATCCTCGATCTCGGGCTCGACACCATCAGGATCAGGGCGGGGGCGGGAACGGGGAAGACGACCACGATCGCAATGGTCATCGCCAACCTGGTCGGCGGCCACCGGATCGACCCGGAGCGGATCCTCGGCATCACCTTCACCAACAAGGCGGCCTCCGAGCTCGCCGACCGGGTCAAGTCTTTCCTGGGCCCGAGGGTCGAAGAAGGACGTCAGGCCGAGGTCCACACCTACCACGGATTCGCCGCCCAGGTCCTCTCCGAGTTCGGCGCACTGGCCGGAGTGGACAACCGGGTTCGGGTGATCACCCCTACCTTCTCGCGCCAGCTCCTCAGTGAGACCTTCCACCACACCTCGTACCAGCACATAGACATCACCAATCGCGGGTGGCTGGACAAGATCAGGACGCTGGGTGACCGGCTCGGCGATCACCTGCTGACCCCGGCACAGCTGCTCGCCGCCAGCCATCCGTCCGACGACATCTGGCTCAGTCGTGTCGAGATCCTGCAGACCCTGCAGCGATACGACGCCGACAAGAGGCGTCTTGCCGTCGTCGACTATGCCGACCTGGTCACCCTGTCCACCGACTTGCTCACCCGACACCCGGAGCTGGCCAGGGAGATAAGAGACCGATACCAGGTGGTCGTCCTCGACGAGTACCAGGACACCAACCCGGCTCAGCGGACGCTGCTCACCACCATCTTCGACGCCGGGTTCCCGGTGATCGCGGTCGGCGACGAGGATCAAACGATCTACGAGTGGCGGGGGGCGTCCGCCCAGAACTTCGAGCTGTTCGCCGGGCACTTTGCCGCCCCGGACGGGCGCAGCGCCCACGATCGAGCGCTGACCCTCAACCGCCGCTCGGCCCCGGCCATACTCGAGATCGCCAACCAGGTCCGTAGCCGGGCCAACCCCGAGGCGGAGGCGCTCGAGTCCCACGACCCGGCCATGCCCGGGCAGGTGATCACCCACTGGGCCGCAGACGCACTGGCCGAGTCGGACTGGATCGCCCGCCGCTTCGAAACGCTCCACGAGGAAGGTGTTCCCTGGTCGGAGATGGCGGTCTTGTTCCGGAAGAACAGGGATTTCGCCGCGGTGGTCGACTCGATGGCGCGACACGACATCCCGGTCGAGGTGGCCAATCTCGGAGGTCTCCTCTCGGTGCCCGAGGTGGCCGATCTGAGGGCGTGGCTCACCGTGGTCGATCGACCCGACGACTCCCCTTCGTTGGTGCAGATCTTCTTCGGGAGCCGGTACCGCCTTGGCTTCGCCGACATCGCCCCCCTGACCAGATGGCTGGCCGGAGCCGACCCCGCCCCCGCCCGCGACGCAGAGGATGTCCCCGGGGTGACGCTGCTCGAGGCGATCGAGCAGATCGACTCGGTCGAAGGTCTCAGACCCGAGGCGAGAGCGGCATACCAGCACTTCCTCGAGGTGTACCGCGAGGTCCTCACCGAGAGCCAGGGCATGAGTCTGGTCGAGGTTTGCCGTCTCGTTCTCGATCGCACCCAGGCCTGGCAGGACATCGAGTCATTGCCCGCCAATCAGAGGACCACAGCCCGGCTCAATCTCTACCGACTGCTCGACCTGGCCGAGGAGTGGAGCCCGCTCAGAGGTCGCCCTTCGCTCAACGCCTTCCTC
Source organism: Acidimicrobiia bacterium (assembly GCA_035462285.1). GTDB lineage: Bacteria > Actinomycetota > Acidimicrobiia > Spongiisociales > ZC4RG35 > JARDZU01. The sequence continues at coordinate 4,847 of DATHUL010000276.1, read as the reverse complement.
GAGTACCTCGATGCCATGGAGGACGAGCCGGCCGAGGAGCTGGACTCGGCGCACCTCTCCGGCGAAGAGGCGGTGACCCTGGTCACGGTTCACCGGGCCAAAGGGCTGGAATGGGACGTGGTGGCGATACCCGCGGTGACCGAGCTCAACTTCCCGGGTGGGTCCCGCCAGTTCCCAGACCCGTTTCGCTTCCCCGAGCACCTTCCGGCCGAGTTCCGGATCGACACCACTCTCGACGACATGCCCGAGGACGAGGAGGACCGGAAGGACTACTTCCGCCGGCGCAACCAACTCCAGGAATGGCGAGTCGCCTACGTGGCAGCCACCCGGGCCCGCTCGACCCTGATCGTCACCGGCGCCTACTGGTACGGGACACCGGAGACCAACGTGAACCCGAAGAAGCCGTCCGAGTTGTTCCACCTGGTGGAGCAGCACCCGGTGACCCGCAATGAGGGGCATGCCGAGGAGACACCGCGGCCGCCGCTCCTCCGGCGAGACACCTGGGGGGCCGCTCCCGACCCTCTGTTCGAGACGGGATGGGACGGGGCGTTACGGGCAGCGCTCGCCATCGACACCGCAATGCGGGCACGAGCCTCCGATCTTGCCCTGGAGGAGGAATTCGAGACGAGAGTCGAGGGCCTGCACCAGACTCTGTTCGAGCTGAGCCGACTCGAGGTGCTCGACCCAGCCCCGGTCGACGCGAGGTCGGTGTCTGTCACCGGTTTGGTCACATACGCACAGTGCCCGCAGCGCTTCTTCTGGTCCGAGGTCGACCGTCTCCCCCGGCGCCGCAACCCGGCGGCGGTGGCCGGCACCGAGCTTCACCGCCGTATCGAGCTCCATCAACGGGGTCAGGTCCCCTTCGAGCAGTTCGAGCATGACCTCTATGACGCGGTCGACGAGGTGGCCGGCGCCGGCGGGTTCAAGGCATTTATCGAGTCGCGTTACGGAACAGACAAGCCCGACCTGGTCGAAGCCCCATTCGTCGTCACCCTCGACAACGGGTTCCAGGTGCGTGGGCGGATCGACGCCGTCTATCGGAGCCAGGGCAATTGGGAGATCGTCGACTTCAAGAGCGGTCGACCCAGTGACGAGCCGTCCCGGATGGTCCAGCTCCAGGCGTACGCCGTCGCCGCCACCAACGCCGATTTCGGGGTGAGCCCGCCCGAGGAGATCGTGGTGACATTTGCCTACCTGGGCGGTGGCTTGACCGTCCACACCGAGAAAGCGGACCAACCCTGGCGGCAGCGGGCCGAGATGGAGCTGGTGCGGCTGACCGACGCCATCGACGACGGTAGGTACCAGGCCACGCCGGGCGACTGGTGCCATCATTGCGACTTTCTCCGTTTCTGCGGGCCGGGCAAACAGGAGGTCGACCGGTCTTGACCCCGGTTGCACTCCTCCTCGGCTATCTGATCGGCTCGATCCCCTCCGCCATCTGGCTGGGGCGGTTGTGGGGGGTGGACCTGAGAAGGGGTGGGTCGGGGAATCCAGGGGCGAACAACGCGAGGAGGCTGGGTGGGAACAGCCTCGCTCTCCTCGTCCTCGTCGTCGAGATGGGCAAGGGGGCCGCCGCGGTGTGGATCGGCTTCCTCGTCGCCGGGGAGATCGGGGCGATGCTGGCCGGTCTCGGCGCGGTCGCCGGCAACGTGTACAACGTCTGGTATCGGTTCCGGGGCGGCAAAGGGCTGGGCATCACCGGTGGAGTCCTGTTGGCGCTCTGGCCGGCCGGGTTTCCTCTGGTGGTGGTCACGATCGCCCTCGCCTCCGCCCTGACCAGGTCGACCGGCATCGGGACCCTGGTGACGGAGGGCTTTCTCATCGTCGCTGTACTGGCCTGGGAGGCGATCGGTCTCGGCAACCCATGGGGTTTGAGCGACCGGCGTCTGCTCCTCCCGCTGGTCCTCGGAGTGTGCCTGATGATCACGCCCAGGCACTGGCGAGACGCCCGGCGTCGGCTCAGCTCACCCGCCCGTCCCTGACCTCGAGCACCAGTGTGACCGGTCCGTCGTTGACCAGGTCCACTTCCATCCTGGCCCCGAATACCCCGGTCTCGGTGTCGACCCCTACCCGGCTCAGGCCCTCGACGAGCCGGGTCACCATCGGCTCTGCCATCCCGGGTGGCGCCGCTCCGGTGAGCGACGGTCTGCGACCCTTGCCGACCTCGCCGAGCAGGGTGAACTGGCTCACGACCAGAGCCGCGCCGCCGACGTCGAGAACGGAACGGTTCATGCGTCCCTCGGCGTCGCCGAACACGCGCAGGTTGGCCACCTTGTCGACGGCCGCCCGGATGTCCCCCTCTCCGTCGGTGGGCTCGATCCCGACCAGGAGCAGCAGCCCTTCTCGGATAGAGGCGACCTCCGCCCCGTCGACCCTGACCGCAGCCCGGGTCACCCGCTGGAGGACGATGCGCACGAGGGGCGATTGTGGCAGCCCAATAGAGTGTTGCCGTGGCTAGACGCCCTGCTGACGCCGAAGAGTTGCTGCGTGGCCCGGACGGGGTGCGGCCGGTCTACCTGCTCGACGCCGCTTCCGACTACGAAGCGTCGATGCTGGAGAAGTGGGTGACCGGCGCGGCCGGAGGCGAGGTTGGCACCTTGCGGATCACCTCCTCGCGCAGAGGCAAAGGCGGAGAGTCAGAGAAGCTGGGCCAGGCGCTCTCCGCCCCGGACGACCCCTTTCTCATCCCGCTGCGGATCGTCTGGCTGGCCCCGTTGAAGAAGACGCGGCGGACGGCGAGTTGGTGGGATGTGCTGCGGCCCGGCGACGCCCGCGATCCGCGTGGCTGGCGGGCTCGCTGGATCCGCACCGCCCGACCGAGCCGGGTCCGTCTCATCGCCGCCGCCGGGGAGCATGCCTCGGCTCTGGCCGAGGACTATCAAGTCTCGGGACAGGTCGACGGCCTGCCCAGCTACGTGACACGCCGGGCCTGGCTGGTCTTGGATCGGGCGGAGCGAAAGTTGGTCGGAAACCGGTACAAGGTGCCACGATTCGTCCACGAGGCCATCCTCTCCCGACGGGAGTTCCTCGAGTCGGTGGACGCGGTCGCCGCTGAGACCTCCACCTCCGTTGCGGTGGCACGGGACAGGGCCGAGCAGTATCTGCGTGAGATCGCGGCCACCCATTCGCCTTACGTGATCGATCTGATCGCAAACGGCATCCACAAGCTCTACAGCCAGGGCTATGGCGCCATCAAGTACTCGGAGGACGACGTCAAGAGGCTGGCCGCCCTGGGGAGCGGAAACCCTCTCGTGTTCCTGCCTTCGCACCGTTCCAACCTGGATCGGCTCAGCCTTCAGTACATGCTCTGGGAGAACGACTTCCCTCCCAACCACACAGCAGGCGGGATCAACCTCAACTTCTTCCCGGTCGGGCCCCTGATCCGTCGCACCGGGGTGTTCTTCATCCGCCGCTCGTTCAAGGACAATCCGTTGTACAAGGTCGTGCTCCGCTCCTACCTCGACTACCTGGTGGAGAAGAGGTTTCCCCTCGAGTGGTACATGGAGGGGGGCCGATCCCGATCCGGGAAGCTGCTCCCGCCCCGTCTCGGACTGCTCAGCTACGTGGTCGACTCGATGAAGCGGGGCAAGGCCGAGGACCTGCAGCTGATCCCGGTGTCGATCGCCTACGACCAGATCCACGACGTCCCCGACTATGCCCGCGAGGCGCAGGGCAAGGACAAGGAGCGGGAGTCGCTGGGCTGGTTTCTCAAGGCGGTCCGCTCGCTGCGCCAGCGTTATGGCGACATCCACATCCGGTTCGGAGAGCCGGTGTCGGCTCGCAGCATGCTCGGGACCGTCGATCCAGCCGACGAGGCTTCGGTCGACCTGCAGAAGCTCGCCTTCGAGGTCATGTACCGCATCGGGAAGGTCACCCCGATAACACCGACCGCCATGGTGAGTGTCGCCCTGCTGGCGGTGCATGGCACCGCATCGTCGGTGGAGCGTCTCACCGAGGTGGCTTCAGGCATGGTCGAGTTCGCCCGTGCCCGCAACCTTCCCATGACCGAGGACTCCGCCCTGAACGAGCCGGCGCGGGTCGGCGCCATCCTCGACTGGCTGGCCGAGAACGACAACGTGAGCAGTCACGAGGCACTGGGGAGACGCGTGTTCTGGCTCGACGACGAGCAGATGATTCGCATCTCCTATTACCGCAACATGATCGTGCACTTCTTCGTCAACCGTGCTCTGGCCGAGATGGCGCTGGGTCTGGTCGCAGCAGGCGGAGAGAGCCGGCCAGGCCTGGTTCGGGACGTCTTGCTCGCCTTCCGGGACCTGCTCAAGTTCGAGTTCTTCTTCCCCGAGAAAGACGAGTTCCTCGCCAATGTCGAGGCCGACATCGCGATCGATGTGCCGGGATGGGACCAGGTCCTGACCGATAGCGGGCCGGGCGAGATACTTGCAAAGATGGGGACGCCGGTCGCCCACTGGGCTTTGCTCCCCTTTCTCGACGCCTATCAGGTCGTCGGGGACGAGTTGGAGACGATGAGGGGCCGATACGACGAGAAGGGGTTCCTCAAAGCCTGTCTGGCCCGTGCCCGCATGTACCGGATCGAGCAGCGGCTCGTCTCAGGCGAGAGTGCCAGCCAGGTCCTGTTCAAGTCAGCGCTGGCACTGGCCTCGAATCGGGAGCTGATCGAAGACAGCGAGGGAGTGGCGGCGCGGCGCTCCGCTTTCGCCGCTGAGGTTCGCAACTCCCGGGCACTGGCCGCCGCCGGGCTCGAGGCGGGCCCGGTGCGCTAGCGCTTCTGCCTCCCGCCCCATTTCTTCCGGGCCTCCTCGACCAGTTCCCGTGACGTCTTGGGGCGACCCGTCGAGGGCTCGGCGGCAGGGGGCGGGGCCATCACG
>DATHUL010000275.1:0-2196 GCA_035462285.1 Acidimicrobiia bacterium | reverse complement strand
CGAAGCCCGTCTGGTGGGGCGGATCGCCCAGGGGGTCGAAGGGGTCGCTTCGGTCGACAACCGAATCGGATTCGATGTCATCACCGAGGCGGCGCAGGATGAATGGTCGGCCTACCCCAAGGAGGGTGCCACGCCGAGCAGCGGGTAAATTCGCCCGCATCAGCGATGGGATCGGCCATAGCCTCGACCCCATCATGTCCACCCACATCGAGTTCGTCGACACGCGCGTTGCCCCGGAGGAGACGCTCCGGGCGCTGCACGAGCTCTATCTGACCCGCGACGCCGAACTCCTGCCCGACGATCCCCCGGTGCCGTGGGAGCAGCGTCTGGTCGACTGGCGCAACCTGCTCGAATCCGAAGATGTCCCGCGGTGGGCGCTGTGGCACGGGCCTGAGGTCGTGGCCACGGCGGGGGCATACATGGATCTCGAGCAGAACCTGGAGAACGCGTTCGGGTGGGTGTACGTCCACCCCGATCACCGCGGATCGGGTCATGGCCGGGAAGTCGCCGCGCCGATGCTCGACGCCGCCGAGAAGGACGGGCGGATCCGTTTCGCCTTCGAGTTGAACGAGGGTCGTCCCGAAGAGGAGTTGTTGAGACGGGCCGGGATGAAGTCCGCCTACCGTGAGCAGCTGAGTCGTCTCTCCTTCCCGGATGTCGACTGGCCGTTCATGGAGATGTGGGTGACGAGGGCGGCGGAGAGGGCGGGGGATTACGAGCTCCTGTTCCTGCCCAGCCCGATCGAGGAGAAGCATCTCGAAGCCCTGTGCGAGCTCCATCTGGTAATGAACACCGCGCCACGGGAGGACTACGAGGAGGAGGACGAGGTGATCACCCCCGAGATGTGGCGGGACATCGAGGCCAAGGAGGAGAGAAAGAGCCGGGATGTGCTCACCTATGTCGCACGTCACCAATCGGGCGAGTTCGCCGGATACACCACCGTCGCCTTCCACCGTCTTCGACCCGACCTGGTGTGGCAGTGGGACACCGGGGTCGATCCCAAGCACCGGAACAAGGGTCTGGGCCGATGGCTGAAGGCGGCGATGGCGTTGCGGCTCCGTTCGGAGTACCCGACTGTGCGCCGGATCGACACGTTCAACGCCGGCTCCAATCAGCCCATGCTCAACATCAACATCGAGATGGGGTTCAAACCCGTCCTGGTTCAGAACGTCTGGCAGGGAGACCTGGCCACCCTGCGGGAGAGACTCTCGGTCTAGGAGTCGGCTGCGGCCCTGAGCACCGCCTCGATGCTCTGGTCGATGTCCTCCTCGGTGGTGGCGAAGTTGGAGACGGAGAACCTCATCGCGGTCTGGCCCTGCCATACGGTGGGGCCGGCGAACATGACGCCGTCGGCCTGAAGCCTGGTCACGATGCGTTGGGTCTCCTCGGGCTCGCCAAAGCTGACCAGGACCTGGTTGAGGACCACGTCGTTGAGGATTCTGTAGCCGGCGTCGTTCATCCCGTCCGCGAACCGTCGGGCCAGGGCCACGGGCCGATCGATCAGATCGGCGAGACCGGATCGGCCCAACGACTTGAGCACCGCCCAGGTGGGCACACCCCGCGCCCGGCGCGACATCTCGGGGGCGTAGAGACCGGGGTCGACTCCCATCTCGCCTTCGACCAGGTAGGCGGCCTCAACGCTCATCAGACGTTCCAGGTCCGAAGGGTTGCGGACCAGTGCCAGCCCGGCGTCATAGGGCACGCTCAAGTACTTGTGGGCGTCGGTGGCCCAGGAGTCGGCTTGCTCCATCCCGGCGGCGAGATGACGCAGCCCCGGGGAGGCGGCGGCCCAGAAGCCGAATGCCCCGTCGACATGCACCCACGCCCCGGCCTCTTTGGCCCATGGGATGATCTCGGCCATCGGGTCGAAAGCGCCTGTGTTCACATTTCCCGCCTGGACACAGACGATGGCGGGAGGGGAGAGGTCGGGCAAGGCATCGGCCCGCATCCGCCCCTGATCGTCGACCGGCACCTCGATGACGCGGTCTCTCCCCAAACCGACCACCCCCAGCGCCTTGACCAGCGAGGGATGGACCTCGGCGCCGACGACGACCTTCACCGGTGGCGCCCCGAACAGCCCTTGCCCGGTCGCATCCCATCCCTCGGCTGCCAGCACGGCCGACCTCGCCGCCGCCAGTGTCGCCATATGGGCCACGGTGGTGCCGGTCACGAAGACCCCCCATGTGCTGGCGGGGA
>DATHUL010000274.1:0-2622 GCA_035462285.1 Acidimicrobiia bacterium | reverse complement strand
GGCATACCGGTGATCGCCGGATTCGCATACGAGCTGTTGCGATGGTCGGGGACGAGGAGCAGTGGGACGCTGGCCCGAGCGCTCGCCGCCCCCGGGGTGTGGCTGCAGAAGCTGACGACACGAGTGCCCGACGAGTCCCAGATCGAGGTGGCCATCTCCAGCCTGTTGGTCGCCCTCGACGACGAGATGGTCGACGACGTCATCGGTCGGGGAGGAGTGCCCCAGGCGGCCCTGGAGGTGCGCCGGGCGGTCTTCGGCCTGACCCCTCCCGAGGGGGAGGGATGATGGACGAGGCACTGGCATCGAGGCTGGCCGAGATCGAGGCCGTGTTCGAGGAAACCGAGCGGTCGCTCGGTGACCCCGAGACGCTGGCCGACTCGTCGCTGCTCGCCGAGCTGGGCAAGCGTCATTCCGATCTCCGCGAGGTGGTGGCCGACATCCGCCGGCTTCGCCAGGCCAGGACCGATCTCGAGGAAGCTCGCGCGATGGAGGAAGACCCGGACATGGCAACCCTGGCCAGGGACCTGGAAGCCGAGATCGACCAGCTCGAGGAGAGGGTGAGGATGGCTCTGGTCCCGGCCGATCCGGCCGACGCCAAGGACGTGATCGTCGAGATCCGCTCCGCCGCGGGCGGAGACGAGGCGGCGATCTGGGCCGGCGACCTGCTTCGCATGTACGAGCGTTATGCCGAACGCCACGGTTTCAAGATCGAGCCCATGGACAGCTCACCCTCCGAGGCCGGCGGCTTCGACAAGGTCACCGTGGCGGTCAAGGGCAAGGGTGCCTACTCGCGGATGAAGTACGAGGCGGGTGTGCACCGGGTGCAGCGGGTGCCCAGGACCGAGTCGCAGGGGCGGGTCCACACCTCCACCGCCACGGTGGCCGTCCTCCCCGAAGCCGAGGAGGTCGAGGTCGAGATCGACCCCAACGACGTCAAGGTGGACGTCTACCGGTCCACCGGGCCCGGTGGCCAGTCGGTCAACACCACCGACTCGGCGGTCCGCCTCACCCACATCCCCACCGGTCTGGTCGTCACCTGTCAGGACGAGAAGAGCCAGCTCCAGAACAAGGAGAAGGCGATGCGAATCCTGCGCGCCCGTCTCTACCGGCAGGAACTGGATCGGCAGCGGATGGAGGTGGCCGGGGCCCGGCGCTCCCAGGTGGGATCGGGCGAGAGGTCGGAGAAGATCCGAACCTACAACTTCAAGGAGAACCGGGTGACCGACCATCGAATCGGGCTCACCCTGAAGCGACTCGACCAGGTCCTCGACGGCGACCTCGACGAGTTCGTCATCGCCCTCGCCACCGACGAGCAGGCCTCCCGCCTCGCCGACGGGGGCTGAGCCCTCACCCCTCCAGGCCGAGGTTGGCCACGCCCTTTCGCTCCATGTTGCCCCAGGCCCGGGTGATCTTGCCACCGATCAGGGCCCGGATCCTCCAGGCGACGGTGATCTGACGCATGCCGAAGTTCTCGATCAGGGCCATCACGATGAGCCGGGCGGTGTCGGCCCTGGAGTTGAAGTAGCCGTACGACTCGTCGAGGAGGAGAGCCACCAGCGAGTTGAGCAGACCGATCCCGAAGGCGAGGGCGAGGAGGACGAAGAGGGAGGTCGTGTTCAGCGCACCGAGAGCGAAGGCGGTGGGGATGGTGACCCAGCCGACGAACTCGATGATCGGGGCCAGGTACTCGAAGAGGAACATGGCGGCCCAGGTGATCATCCCCACCTTGCCGTACTTGGGGTTGAAAGTCATGGGCATGAAGTCCTTCACCGCGGTCATCAGGCCGCGATGCCATCGGATCCGCTGCCGCTTGAGCACGCGCAACGTCTCGGGGACCTCGGTCCAGATCACGGCCGACGGCTCGTAGACGATCCGGTAGGGGATCTCGTTGTCGATGTGATACCGGTGCAACCGCATGGTCAGGTCCATGTCCTCGCCCATGTGCCCGCTGGTGAACCCCTCGACCGCGACGACCGCCGAGCGCTTCCAGACCCCGAACGCCCCGGAGACCAGCGGCAGCGCCTCCATTTGCGACCAGGCCGGGCGGCTGGCCAGAAACGTGCGCAGGTACTCCAGCACCTGCATCCGGGGAACCAGCTTCTTGGGCACCTCGGCCTTGATCAGATGGCCGAGTTGGACCCGGCTCCCATTCAGGGGCCGGATGTTGCCTCCGACCGCGATGGTCCTCTCCCGGTCCTCGACCACCCGTCGCATCGCCCCGACCAGGCAATTGGCATCGAGGATGACATCGGCGTCGGTGCAGAGGGCGTAGGGATAGCGGGCCGCGTTGATGCCCGCATTGAGGGCGTCGGCCCGGCCGCCGTTCTCCTTGTCGATCACCGTGATGTCGACCGTCCCCCGTCCCCGGTAGATGCCCCGGACCGGAGCGGTGGGGATGTCGGGTCGATAAGGGACCCGAACCCGCTCGAGGTTGAACGCCTCGATCAACTCCGCGAGGGTCTCGTCGCTGGAGCCGTCGTTGGTGATCACGATCTCGAATCGGGGGTAGCCGACGATCGACATCGAACGCACCGAGGCGACGATGCCCATCGCCTCGTTGTAGGCGGGGATGACGATCGAGACCGGGGGCGAGGTGTAGCTGGAGAGCATCTCGGAGACCCT
>DATHUL010000273.1:0-10357 GCA_035462285.1 Acidimicrobiia bacterium | reverse complement strand
CCTTCTCCACCGCCGTGACCAGGTCGGGGTCGCTGTGCACTCCGTCCAGGCCCTCCAGGGCCCGGAGGCGAGGGGAAGCGATGGGCACACCGGAGGCGAGATACTCGTACGCCTTCAACGGGCTCACCGCATGGGTGGTCGGGCTGACCCGAAAGGGGACCAACCCCACGTCGAATCGCTGCACATAAGCGGGAAGATCGGTCTGTGGCTTGAGCCCGAGAAGGTGGACGTTGGGCGGCAACTCGGGGTGGGGGCTCTTGTCGTCGCCGATCAGCACCACCGCCGCCCCGGGATAGGCATCGGCCACCCTGCGCAGCGAGTCCCAGTCGAACCATTCTCCGTAGAGCGAGCCGTGATAGCCGATGATCGTTTCCGTCTCTGGAAGGTCGGACGGACGGGGCGGAAGATCGGTCCCGAACACGGCCGTGTTGACCGCGTTGGGAACCAGGACCGCCTCCCTGCCCATCGCCGCCGCCCGCTCGACCAGATCGGGGGCGGAGGCGGCGATCCGATCGGCCGAGGCCACCAGGTCCCGCTCCACCTCGGGGCGATACCAGTCACCACCGAGGGCGGGGTCGGACCAGTCGTCGATCAGGTCGTAGACCAGGGTCCAGCCCGCTCCCTGCAATGTCTTGGCCCGGTCCAGCAAGGGCCCGGCCGGGGCCTCGACCAGGGCCAGACCCGAGATGCCCGCTCGGTCCACCAGCACCTGCGGGTCGAATCGACCGACCCGAGCCTGCTCCAGATTGGGGTGGATGTAGCGCAGACCGAGATCGACCGACTCCTGCGCTTCGTACAGGGAGACCAGGGTGACGTGATACCCCTGGCGGACCAGCTCGAGGGCCAGCTGGGTGCTTCTCGAGCCGCCGCCCACATCATGGATCGGCACCGCGGCCAGGATCACCACTGGAGTGCGGATCACCGGGTCGGAGCGCACCGTCGGGGCGTCACCGGCGGGCAGCGGGATGAGACCGATCCGATGGCCTGCGTCCTCGAGTCGGGCGAGCAGACCGGGCAGTGGGTGGCTTCCCTGGGGGACCCCGCCGACCTCAGCGAGGAGACTGCCTCGCACCGCGATGAGACGTGGCCCGAGCACCGGGTCGTCCCGCCGCCTGCCGGCCAGCCGGGGGCCGTCGACCTCGCCGACCACACCGGCGCCGATGGCGGCATCGCCGAGGGTGACCACCGCCCGGTTGGCCAGATCCTGGCTCACCGGCAGGGAAGGGTCGGTGACGGTGACGAACTCGGTGGTCTCGCCGCTGCTGGGCAGAGCCAATCTGACCCGGTAGGTGTCGGGGGTCACGTCCAGCCATCGCCGGGCCGACCCGCCGTCATCGAGAAAGACGTCGACGTTGACCCGGGAGTGCCTCGAGTGCTGCGCCAGCCGGTACTTGGCCATCACCCGGTTCGGGATGAGCGGCCGGACCAACCGTTTCAGCCAGAGTGGCATCACCAGCGCTCCGGGTCGGGCATGATCGCCGACTCCTCGGGCCGTTGTCTCTGCACCGGCACACCCGGGGCCAGGGCGGTGTCGGGCACCAACCAGCCGGGGCGGGGCATGGATCCGGGCCGGAGAGGCTGGGGGCCGGTCGTCTGGTCGAGCAGGACCACCTCGCCATCCGGCGTCGCCCCGGGATCGTGCAGGTTCCAGCGCCGGATCAAGACGAGGGGCGGGTCGGCGGAGGTACGGGCGTACGCCACATCGGGGTTGGACTCGAGCAGATCGGCCAGCTGGAGCAACACAGAGCCGGAGACCCGGTCCTCGAATCCCCTCAGGTCGACGACGTACTTGCCCCAGGAGGCGGCGAGATCGTCGAGTCCCGTGACCAGCTCGGCGTGGTCGGGGACCGGATTGGTCGCCCCGAGCACCGTCAGCATGGGGTACCAACGTCGTTTCGCCTCGCCCATCGTCTCCCTCGCATACAGGGCGGGGTTCCGGTCGCGCACCATGCGGCGGCCTTCTTCGAACCTGCCTTCGGTGACCACGCTCATCGACACCCCGTGTTTCCGATACCGGAACAGGGGCTCCTCGACCCTGACCTGGCCCCACCCGGCCCCGGTGAGACGAAGCCACAGCTCCCAGTCCTCGTTGCCGGATGTCATGGTCTTGTCGTAGCCGCCTACCGACTCCCAGGCGGCGGTGCGCATCAGGACACAACCGACCACCGCGTTCTCGATCAGCTGCCAGTAGGGGTTGAAAGGCCGCGGCACCCAGACCGCTTCGATGTCTCCGTGGAGCCGGGCCAGACAATGGGCGAAGCCCGCTTCCGGGGACCGGCCGAGGGCGTCGAGCAAGGTCGACATGAACTCCGGGGCCAATTCGTCGTCGGAGTCGAGCGGGACGAGGAACTCGCCCCGGGCCAGCTCGATCCCGGCGTTGCGGGCTCCGGGCAGACCGGTGTTGTGCTGACGATGGAGACGGAGACGGGGCCGCTGCAGCTGGTCGAGATATGCGATCGCGGCCCGGTCGGTCGAACCATCGTCGACGACCACGATCTCCCATGAGGGGTGGGTCTGCTCGTACACCGAGGCCAGGGCCTCGTTCAGAAACGAGATGTCGTCGTGCACCGGGATCACCACCGTCACGTCGGGTGAGCCCAACTCGGGGAACTCGCCGGCGGCGATCCGATCATTGACCTTGGCAAGACGCCGCTCCAATTGGAGGCGGGCCTGCTCCGCCGGCCAGGATGCCTTCTCACGGAGACGGTCCTTGATGCCTCGCGGAGCGATGGCGGCCATCACCTTGGCCACCGGTGGGGGAATCCGGCGGTAGAGCCGCCCCAGGGCCGGGCTGGCCGGCGGCCGGTCGAGCAGCATCGCCCTCTCCACATCCTGAGCGGCCTCGGTGGCAAGACCGGCCTGGGCCCGGGGATGTCTCGGCTCGGGGTCGTCCCGATAGGCCCCCCACGGGTCACCCGGGTCGGGCACGGGTCGGGCAGCCAGCGATCGAGCAAGCCCGTCCTCTTCGATGAGACGTCGCAGCGCCCCGGCCAGGCCATCCACCGTCCCGTCGTAGACCAGCGCTCCGGTCTCCTCGCCGAACAACCCGTCGAAGGCGGGGAGGTCGGGGACGACGACGGGCAGACCGAGACGCCGCGCCTCGTGGGCGGCGAGACAGAAGCTCTCGAAACGGCTGGGGACCACCACCGCGGTCACGCCGTCGAGGCCACCGGAGATGTGGTGGCGGGGGAGAGACCCGGGGAAGTCGAAAGCCTCCCGATGCCGTTCGGGGACGAGTGAGCGGAGCCATTCGGTCATCGAAGACCCGGCAGTCGGGCTCCACCCGTCGCCGCCGACGAACCTCCCCCGCAGCGAGGCCCCGTCGTCGAGCAGGGCGAGGGCGGCCCGGACCAGGTCCTGGGAGCCCTTCATCTCACCGAGACGACCGAGGGCTGCGAACACCGGGGGATCCGACGGTGCCCGCACCTCTCCCTCCAGTGGCGGGATCGGTGGCGGTGACACCATCACCCGCTGGGGAGAGACCAGGTAGCGCTCGGACATCACGCGGTGGTGGCCGGGTACCGGGATCAGCACCCGGTCCGCCATCCGGAACACGCCACGCTCCAGGGCCGAGGGGACGGCCCAGTCGCCCGGGGCGGTCTCCATCGCCTCCCGGAGCAGGTCGAAGGGCCCGTGGAACCGGACCGTGATCGGATTGGCCTCCAGGCCCAATGCGATCCGGCTCGAGAGCAGCGAGTACCCGAGGCCCTCGAAGTCCTGCACCTCGACACGATCGCCGGGGGCGATCAGGCGGGCGGCGGCGCTGGCGGTCATCTCCGAGCGCTCGACGAATCCGGTCGGCGGGATCAGGGTCACCTCCACCTCGACCCCGTCCCGTTCCATCACATGGACCGGGTCGGGGACCGCCAGCATCACCAGCACCGGGCACTGACCGGCGAGGTGGCGGGTCAGGGCGTCGACGACCACCCCGGCGCCACCCTGGGTCTCGGGGTAGAGCTCGGTGGTGACGAAGACGATCCGGCCCTGAGTCATCGGCGAGACACTTCCTCGCAACGATTCTGCATGAGACGATGTAAGCAGCGGTCCCATGTGGCACAGGGCCAGAGGCGAACCTAGCCTTCGGCTGCCCTTCCCCTTGACTTCGTCGCTCTCGCCCTCATTGTCCCGGCCCCTGTTCCTGGCCCTGGTGGTGTCGCTCCCGTTGCACACCGTGTTTCTCCGCGCCGAGATCGCATGGAAGCCCTGGCTGGTGATCGTCGCCATGGTCGCGGTCCTCGACCTGTGGCAGGAACGCCGTTTTCCCTGGCCGCGTCGAGCCGGACTGGGTCTGGTCGTCTTTCTCGGGGCGGTTCTGGTCTCCTGGCCCGGCCCCGGCACCGGGGCGGTGTTCTGGCGTCTGTTCCTGGCCCTGGTCGCCGGCGGTCTCCTCCTCCTCGTCACCGGGCGCCATGCCGGCCGGATCGACGATGTGCTCAACGCCGTGTTCTGGTCCGGGGCGGCGATGGCGGCCACCGGGGTGGTCCTCGCCATGTTGACCAACGGCGTGTTCGGGGCCTCGGCTATCGACGCGGTCAATGACTTCTGGCTGGTCGAACGGGTCAACAAGCCCGCCTATCTCGGCTCGGGCTTCCTGGCGCTGACCAACTGGCATCAGGACCCGGGCTACTCCGCTTTGTGGACCAACGTGTGGATCGCCCTCTCCATCGTCGGTGTGGGCCGGGGATGGGTCAGGGCCCCGCGGTGGGCCCCTCCTCTGGTTCTCGGTGGGCTGGCCGTTGCCTCGCTGCTCACCTACTCCCGCACCGGTTGGATCGGTCTGGGGATCGCCGTTGGCGCCGGGCTCCTCGCCCTCTGGCGCGGGGAGCGTGCGACCTTCCGGCGTGGGCTGCGCTCGGTCGGATGGGGGGCGTTGGCAGCCGTCGTGCTGCTGGGGTTTCATCTGGCCACCGACCCTCCCGGGGTGGGTGGGGACGTCGAAGACGCTCTCCAGTTCCGTTGGACATATCTGTTCGCCCTGGGGCAGATCGACCTGGGAGAGGAAGGTGTGGTCGACCCCAACCTGATCGTGGACGACAACCGCCTCGACGTCTGGGGCGAGTATGCCGATCGGTTCACCGAGAGCCCGCTGCGGGGCATCGGGTTGGGGACTGGATGGGGCGAGAGCGGTCTCCAGGAGCCGCACAACCTCGCCCTGGAACTTCTGGCCGAGACCGGCATCGTCGGGGCGCTCGGCTTCGTGGTCCTGCTCCTCTCACTGGGCCGCGGCGTGGGACGGATCGCCGGTCCGGCCCTGGCCGTGGTGGCGGCGGCCGCCCTGACCCAGACGGTCCTCTTCGAGCCGGTGCTCTGGTTTGCCCTGGGTCTCTGGCTGGCGGCCAGTCACTCCCGTCGCCCGGTCGAGGCGAGATCGGGAGCGGCGTGATGTTTGGCGGCGGCGGTCACGGGGTATCGGGCCGGTCGGATGTGGCGCGGGTCTGGATGACGGACTCTGTTACGACTACGGCAGGTCAGTCACCTGCCGGTTTCGGCGCGCCCGCATTCCGGATCGAGAGTGCCGTTCGGCAGCCGATATCGGGCTCACCCAGGTTCAGGGAAGGGCCGAGATGACCGATAGAAGAGATATGCCCCGTCTCCTGTCCTCGTTACTCGTGCTCGCCCTCCTCACCGGACTTCTGGTGGTCGCCCCCCCGGCGCCACAGGCAGAGGCGGCGACCATCAACGGTATCGGCACCGTGTACGCCGGCATCTACTCCGAGCACTTCGATGCCGGGGCAGATCTCGATGCACTGGCCGGGGCCACCGGGAAACGGATGACCTTTGCCGGCACCTTTCACTCCGTGAACGAGAACGACGGCGTGGCCGGCGGCTGGTCCAACACCAGGGAGATGCTCGACCATGTGTGGGCGGGCCAGGCCACCCCCTTCGCCAACCTGACCATCCCCGCCAGCGCCGCCTCGATCGCCTCGGGAGCCTGGGACGGGAAGATCAACGAGTGGGCATCCCATCTCGAGCAGTTCCTCAACAAGGGCGGGGGCCGCAGTCTGGTCCTGGCCCCGCTCCAGGAGATGAATGGGACCTGGACCCCCTACGGGTGCGATCCGGCCAACTTCGTCAACGCCTACCGGCGGGTGGTCGACATCATCCGGGGCCGGGGCATCGACGAGACCAAGGTCCGCTTCGCCTTCGCCCCCAACGGTTGGACTGATCCGAAGTGTGGTTCGATCGGGAGCTATTACCCGGGGAATGGCTACGTCGACGTGATCGGGATCTCGGCCTATCGATGGTCGGACTGTGCCAACGTCTTCTCTGTTCTGGGCGCCACGGTGAACGAGGTGTCGGGCGCCTTCCCCGGCAAACCGATCATCATCGCCCAGACCGGTTCGTTTCCCTGTGCCGACAAGGACGCGTGGATCCGTGAGATGTTCGCCTGGGCGGCCTCCCACCACAGCGTGGTCGGGATCGTCTACTTCAACCTCAATCAGTCCAGCGTCGCCGGCGAGACCGACTGGCGGGTCTGGATCAACCCGACGGTGAACGCCGGTTTCCGGGACGGGGTCAGGGCGGGCGGGACCACATATCAGTGGCCGCTACGCGACTGGTTCCAACCCGGACCGCTCAATCTGAGCCTCAACTCGGGGGTCACCCTGTGTGTCGGTCAGGCCGACTGTGACACGGCCGCCTTCCAGGATCTAGCAGGGGGCTTTCACATCTGGGACAAGGCGACGAGCGGGGTCATCGCCCAATCGTTCCTCTACGGCAACCCGGGCGATGTGCCTTTCTCCGGTGACTGGGACTGTGACGGTGTGGAGACCCCCGGTTTGTACCGACAATCCGACGGCTATGTCTATCTGCGCAACTCGAACAGCACCGGGGTGGCCGACATCGCCTTCTTCTTCGGCAACCCGGGGGACTTCCCCCTCGCCGGCGACTTCAACCATGACGGCTGCGACACGGTCTCGATCCATCGCCCCTCCGAGCAGCGCTTCTACGTGATCAACACCCTCGGCTCCAATGACGGGGGCTTGGGGGCAGCCGACTACTCGTTCCTGTTCGGGAATCCCGGTGACAAGCCGTTCGTGGGCGACTTCGACGGAGACGGGTTCGACACGGTGGGACTGCATCGGGAGTCGACCGGTCTTGTCTACTTCCGCAACTCGAATTCGACCGGGACCGCCGACAGCCAGTTCATCTACGGCGACCCCGGCGACAAGCTGATCGCCGGCGACTGGGACGGCGACGGCGACGACACCATCGGTGTCTACCGGCCCTCCAACGGGATCTTCTATCTCCGCAACTCGAACACACAGGGCGGGGCGGACGCATGGGCGTTTGCCGGCAGCTACACAGGTCTGGCCTCGCTCAATCCATGAGGCGCCGGCTCCCGTTGCTCCTGGTGTTGGCCGGCCTGACCGTGAGCATGGTGCCTGCCTTCCCCGCCAGGGCCGAGATGGGGGCGGACGGGATCTATCGCATGGTGTTCCCGGTCCAGGGCGAGTATCGGCTGACCCAGTCGTTCGGAGATCCCAGGGACGGAGGGGCCCGGAGCCACGAGGGTGAGGACATCATGACCTACGGGGTCAAGGGTCTCCCCGTGGTCGCCGCCGAGAGCGGCACGGTGGGCTGGATGCACAATGAGCGGGGCGGCAATTGCTGTGCCCTCGAGATCGAGCACGACGACGGCTGGTCGACCAGATACATCCACCTCAACAACGACACGCAGAACCCCGACGGTTCGTACAGCGACGACGGGCTCGGGTACGGGATCGTCGAAGGGTTGGCCAGGGGGGACCGGGTCGAGGCAGGACAACTCATCGGGTGGGTCGGTGACTCGGGCAACGCCGAGTGGTCCTCGCCCCACCTCCACTTCGAGCTACGAGGTCCCGACGGGGTGGCCATCGACCCCTATCCGTCCCTGGCGGCGGCGGTGCTGAATCCACTGACCGCGCCTCTGTGCCCCGAAGGCGAGGTCTGTGACACCGTTGCCTTCCAGACCCAGGGCGGTCGGTTCGACCTCTGGCCCTCGCTTGGTTTCAACCCGGTGCTGTCTTCGTTCCATTTCGGCAACCCGGGCGACGTCCCCTTCTCCGGGGACTGGGATTGCGACGGGGTGGAGACCCCCGGTATCTATCGCCGCTCGGACGGTTACGTCTATCTGCGCAACTCCAACACCCAAGGTGTCGCCGACATCTCCTTCTACTTCGGCGATCCCGGTGACCTGCCTCTCGCCGGCGACTTCAACGCCGACGGATGCGACACCGTCTCCATCTACCGACCCTCCCGCCAGGAGTTCCACGTGATCAACACTCTGGGCTCCAGCGATGGGGGACTGGGCTCGGCCGAATACTCCTTCTCATTCGGGAATCCGGGTGACAAGCCGTTCGTGGGTGACTTCGACGGCGACGGGGTGGACACCGTGGGCTTGCATCGTGAGTCGACCGGTCTGGTCTACTTCCGCAACTCGAATTCGACCGGGACCGCCGACAACCAGTTCATATACGGCGACCCGGGGGACAAGCTGGTCGCCGGGGACTGGGACGGCGACGGGTCCGACACCGTCGGGGTCTACCGTCCATCGAGCGGGGACTTCTTCGTCAAGTTGAGCAACGAGCAGGGAGTGGCCGACGCCACCTACAAGGCCGGCAGCTACGTCGCCATCATGGCCCTCCGGCCCTGATGGCTAACCCGATCCCTGGAATACGATGTCGGGGTTGACGTCTCCGGCCAACCACTCGCTACATAGAACCCTGGTCGCCTCCATGGCGGCCGTCCTCCTGCTGGTGGGCTCGGCGCCGGCGGGCGGCGCCGAGGACCCGCCTCGAGGCGAGCTGGGGCTGGCCTCGGACCCATCCGCCCCACACTCCGAGACTCATATCCTGATCGAGGTCGCCCAACCGGCCCAGGTGTTCCGAGCCCTCGGCGCCGATCCCGAACCGGTGGTCGGGGACTGGTACCAAGTCCCGGTCCCGGCCGGTTGGGAGCCGATCGACTGGGCCCGTGAGATGTCGAGCCGACCCGGGGTGGAGACCGCCGAGCTCGACTTGATCCTCGACCTGCTAGCCGAGGCGCCTTTCATCTCGCCCGATCCGTTGTACAACAACGTCGCCGATCCGATGTATCAGTGGCATCTCCACGCCGCCAAGGTCGGACCGGCCTGGGTGAACAGCGTCGGGGCCGGAGCGGTGGTCGCCGTGCTCGACAGTGGCGTCAGCGACGGCAACGACGGGTTCTGCCAGCCGTTCGTGGCCGAGTACAACGCGGTGTCGGACATCGCCGGGCCCGGCTCTGCATTCGACATCCACGGGCATGGATCCCACGTCGCCGGCTCGGTCGCCCAGTGCTCGGACAACCTGGTGGGAGGAGCCGGGATGGCCCCGGCGGCCAACATCATGCCGGTCAGGGTGTTCCAAGCGGGGGGTGCAGACGCCGCCGACATCGCCCGAGGGGCGGATTGGGCGGTGAACCACGGAGCGCGTGTGATCAACATGTCGCTTGGCTGTGATGTGGCCGACTGCCCCGAGGGGAGCAGCGTCCTCAACGAGGCGATCGAAAGGGCTGCCGCCGCCGGCGTTGTCATGGTGGCCTCATCCGGCAACACCCCCGTCGACGTGTTCTACCCGGCCAATCACCCGGCCGTGATCGGGGTCGGCGCCACCGTCCGCTCCGGGGCGGTGGCGGGCTACTCGGCACGTGGTCTCGGCCTCGACCTGGTCGCCCCGGGGGGCAACGAAAACAACAGCCCCACCTCCATCTGGCAGGACAGCATCGGTGGCTATATCGGGATCTCGGGCACATCGATGGCGGCCGGCCATGTCAGCGGCGCCGCCGCCCTGCTCATCTCCAAGTACCCCAATGCGTCCGCCGGTCAGGTGCGAAACGCCCTCAACTGCTCGGCGACCGAGATCGGGCCCCCCGGGTGGGACGTGGCTTCCGGTTGGGGGGCACTCGACACCGGGGCGGCCATGGAGCAACTCAGGCTGATGTTGGAGGCGGGCAGCTTCAACTGTGTGGGACAGCCGCCAATCGGCGCCCCCTTCGCCGCGCTCCAGGTGAATGCCGGCTTCTGGCGTCTCTATCACGGCTCCGCCGAGGTGGCCGGGTTCTTCTTCGGGAATCCGGGTGATTTTGGGTTCATGGGGGATTGGGACTGTGACGGGATCGACACTCCTGGCCTGTACCGACGTTCCGACGGGTATGTCTACCTGCGCAATTCGAACAGTCAGGGGATCGCAGACGTCGCCTTCTTCTTCGGCAATCCGGGGGATCTGCCCCTGGCCGGCGACTTCGACGGTGACGGCTGTGACACCGTCTCGATCTACCGGCCCTCCGAAGGCCGCTTCTACATCATGAACCATCTCGGTTCGGGTGATGCCGGGCTGGGAGCAGCCGAATACGACTA
>DATHUL010000272.1:0-5578 GCA_035462285.1 Acidimicrobiia bacterium | reverse complement strand
GGGCCGACTCGAAGAGATGGGCGGCCGGGCTCCCGGTCTCGGTCACCAGCCCGGCCGCGTCCCAGAGCAACGGGGCCAGGTTGGGGACCGGCTGGGGAGCGGTGACCACGCTCCGGCTCCGGAAGACGTCGATGGCGTGGGGATGGCCGATGTGCGCCTGCACCCCTGCCCCGACCCCGGGTGAGGCCGGAATGCCGACCCTGCCGGACCCGAAAGCGAGTGTGACCGACGCGACGAAGGGCTCCCATCTCCCGATGCCGAGGCGGGTGGCGTGGCTGGGGCGCAGCGAGGCCTCGACGTGCGAGAGCAGACGTCTCGCCGGCTCCGGGTCCGGTGGGCGGGCGCCTTCGAGGGCGGGGAGGGCGGAGGCGGGGTCGGGACCGAGCAGAGTGCCAATGCACTCGCCTGCGGCGGCCATTGCCCGGTCGGCGGGAAGGCCCCATACATCGGCGACGAGGTGATTGCGCAACTCGAACGCCTCCTCGGTCGAAAGCGGTGATGGCTCCGCCGGGGGGGATGGCGGGGCGGGGAGGCCGGCGATCGCCCAGGGGAGGACCAGCTCCTCGCCGAGACGCCCCGGTGCCTTGGCCGCTGCCCGGGCGATCGCCACCAGGCCGGGGTCGGCCACCTCGACAGGGGGCGGAGTCGGAATCTGCGCTTGGCCCCGTGTCCCCATCTGGAGCAGCCAGATCCCCTCCTCCAAGGCCCACTCACAACGGGTCACCCCGAGAGAGGTCTGCGCCTCAATGATTTGCTCGCCGATCTGGTCGAGCATGTCCTCCCCGATCAGCCCGATCAGCTCCTCGCCGTACCAGGTCTCGCCCCTGCTTGCCCGGCTTCCGCCCACCCATCCCTGGAGCAGGGGCGCCGGCGATCCCTTTATCCCGTGCACCACGACGGTCCCGTCGTCCTCGATCACGGCTGTGCCGCCCGCCACGGGGTCCAACTCCCTCTGCACCAGGACGGCCATGGGGAAGGACCCCGGCTCGATCTCCGCGGCCCGCAGACGTTCCAGACTCGCCACGGTGAAGGCCGAAGCCCAGCACCCGGCGACCGCCTTGGGCAGCTCCGTCGGGCGGATGTCGAGATAGGAGGCGAACGCACCGGACCACTCGGCCGACGCTTCGAGGGGGGTCGAGGAGCGGACCACCAGATGATCGCCCAGCGCGGAGGCCGATTCGACCAGCCGATCCGCCCCCGCCACCGGCTCGGACATGACCGCGAGCCGGGCGGCGCCCGAGCCCCGGGCGGCCAGGACGGCCGTCCCCACCTCCATATGATGTCGTGAAGCCGGGGCCCCGACCACCAGCCCGGGCAGGACGGGAAGCCCGGCACGGCGCCCCAGGGCCAGCCACGCCGCCTTGGCCCCGACCTGCCCCGGGTCGAGGCCGGCCTCGGTGTCGAGGTCGATGATCACCCGGTCAGGTGACCGAGATGATCTCGTGCTGTTTGTAGGTGGAGACCATCTCGTAGCCGGTTTCGGTCACGTAGAGCATCTCCTCGAGCCGGACCCCATGATCGTGGAGCTTGCCGTTCTGGGTCTCGAGGGCGAAAGTCATCCCGGTCTTGATCTCCACCGGGTGATCGAGGGACCAGATCCGGGAGATGACCGGCGGGTCGTACTGGGCCAGACCGGGCCCGTGGCCCCAGTTGTTGGCCGCCGCCTGGTCCTCCTCCTCGTAGCCCCACGCCTCTTTGGCCGAGGGCCACTTGGCGGCGACGTCGGCGGTGGTCACCCCGGGCTTGACCATCTCGATCGAGTCCCAGAGCCACTTGTGGGCGGCGTCGTAGGTCTTCTGGTGCTCGTCGGTCGGGGTCCCACCCACGCAGTAGGTCCGGTAGACACACGACTTGAACCCGTTCCAGGTGAGCGCGGCCAGATCGACGATCACCAGCTCTCCGGGACGGATCATCCGGTCGGAGAAGTTCCTCCAGTTGGGCCAGGCGTTGGGGCCCGAGGAGACGATGACATCTTCGACGTCTTCCATGCCGGGGATCGAGTAGAGCTTCTCGAACCCGAAGGCGGCGACCTCGTTCTCGGTCAGACCGGGCTTGATGAAGTTGGTGATCTCGTAATGGACGTAGTCGCAGATGGCGCCGACGATGGAGAAGGCCTTGATCTCGTCGGGGCTCTTGATCGCCCTGGCGTTCATCATCGGGGTCATACCGTCGGTCCAGTTGATCTGCCGCTTCTCGAACTCCCGCATCAGGTTGATGTCGATGAAGTCGACGCCGAGCGGCTGGTCTTTGACCCCTGCCTCCTCCAGGTCGTTGAGCAGCGAGTCGACGAACTTGTTCACCTGCTGCTCGGCGGCGGGGCCGACGGCACCCTTGATCCAGATGTAGGAATGCCGGATGTTCTCCTTGGGGATCCAAGGGTTGTGCACCTGGAGATGGAACCCTATGTCACCCTGCTCGTAGACGATCGGGGGCTTCCCCGCCGGGAGCACGACATAGCGAAGACCGGGCTTGAGCCGGTTCCAACCGGGGGTGAGGGTGGAGGACACGTAGCGCATGTTCTCGTCGTAGAACAAGAGCAAGGCGCCCAGACCGGCTCTCTCCATCTCGGCATGGGCCCGCTTCAGACGCCAGTCGCGCACGTTGGCCCAGTTGATCCCCTCTTTCCAATCTGTGCTCAACGTGAAGAACGCTTCTCTCATTACGGTGCACCCTCCCTGGGTTGGTGTGAACGGCCGTCCCTAGCCGACCTTATCCGGAATCACTTCGCGGACGATATCGAGGAACTCGTCGTCGTCGAGGAGCCCCTTCTTGGCGAGCGAGCGACCCTTGACCTCGGCCAGGATGGTCTCGATCTCCTTGGTCTCCGCGTCGTGGATGCCATGCCTCCCCAGCCAGATGGCCACCGAGTCGAGCCCGGAGCCCTTGCCGAGGACGATCTTGGGTGGCGCCTGACCGACCAGCTCGGGCCGGAACGGGAACGGCTCGGTCAGCTCGTCCCCCACGTTGTTGACCCAGGTGGCGATGATCCCGGACTCCACGTTGTAGAGCATCTCGCCGGTGACCGGTCGGTTGGCGGGCTGGGTCACGCCGGAGAGCTGGGCCACCAGCCGGGCGATCTCGGTGAACTTCTCGGTCTTGATCCCTGTTTCGATCCCGTACATGGTGAGCAGCGCCAGCACGGTCTCCTCGGTCGGGGCGTTGCCGGCGCGCTCGCCGATGCCGCTGACCGTGGTGTGGATCACCGAGGCGCCCTCGGCCACGGCCAGGGCGGTGTTGGCCACCCCCATCCCGAAGTCCATGTGGAAGTGGGTCTCCAGCGGGACAGCCATCCGCTCCCGGACCCGCTGGGTGTAATAGCGGATGGCGTGGGGAGAGGTGACCCCGAAGGTGTCGACCAGGGCGATGTTGTCGACATGACCGTGGGTGGCCACCTGCTCCAGGTCGTCGAGGAGCTCGGTCATGGTGGCCCGGGTGGCGTCGATGGGGAAGAAGGTCACCTTGAGCCCGTTGTCATGTGCGTATTTGGTCGCCTCCACCGAGGCCTCGATCGCCTTCTCCACCGGCCAGCGGTAGGCCTTCTCGATGAGGTGGTGGCTGGCGGGCACCTCCATGACCACTCCACTGACCCCACAGTCGAGGGCGAGCTCGACGTCGGGGACCATGCAGCGACTGAAGGCGTAGATCTCGGTGGGCAGGTCCTCGGCCACCATCATCTCGATTGCCTGCTTGTCGGCGGGGGAGACGGCGGGGAGACCGGCTTCGATGCGATGGATCCCGGCCTCGGCCAGGGCGGTGGCGATCCTCAGCTTCTCCTCGGCGGTGAACTCCACCCCGGCCTGCTGCTCACCGTCACGCAGGGTGACGTCGTGCACCTGGACCTGGGACGGGATCTGGAAGTCTTCAGTCACCTCGGGCAGGTAGTTCCAGGGACTGGAGAACCACTGGTCGGTCTTCCACGGCTCCTGACCCATCTCGCCACCTCCTCGTTTCGACAGAGCGATCGTGCATCATATACGATCGCGCATGGATCGTCCCAGCCCCAGGTCCCGGGCCCGCCGATGACTAGAAGACTGTGGATTGGCGGTTATGGCCCGGAGAAGAGCGCCCATGGCGACGGGCTCGCCGCCTTTCGCGACGAGGTGGAGTCGGGCAGCAACGGGGAGGTCGAGGTCGAGGTCACCTGGAACATCATGGACGAAGGACGTCCCAACACCGACCTGTTCGATCTGGTCGAGGCCGGTCACATGTTCCTCTGCTACTTCTCCTCCAGCTACCTGGGGAGCAGGGTGCCCGAGCTCAATGTGTTGGAGACGCCGTTTCTCTTCCCCGACCTGGAGACGGCGCACCGGTCGCTCGACGGGGACCTGGGCCAAGCATTGGCCGGGGCGGTCCGCTCGAAAACCGGCTTCGAGGTGCTCGGTTTCTGGGACAACGGATTCCGTCACATGACCAACCGGCTCCGACCCATCCACCGGCCGGAGGACTGCAAGGGGATGACGGTCCGGATGCAGCCGAATGCGATCCACGAGGAGTTGATACGATCCTGGGGGGCGATCCCGGTGGCGGTGGAGCTGAGCGCGGCAATCCAGCTCATAGTCCGCCTCGATGTCGACGCCCAGGAGAACCCGCTGGCCAACACGGTGGCCTACGGCGTCGACCAGGTCCATCGTCATGTCACCATGACCGGGCATCTCTACGGGGCGCGAGGTCTCTTCGCCCACCGGGCCACCCTCCAGTCGTTTCACCCCGATCTGCGGCGGGTGGTGCAATCGGCGGCTCGGACCGCCATCGACGTGCAACGCAAGGCGGCCAGTGACCTGGAGACGACCTTGCGGGCCAGACTGGAGGCCGATGGCGTGGAGTTCGTCGACCTGACCGATGACGAGCGGTCTGCGTTCGTCGCCGCCTCCGGGCCGGCCATCGACCGGGCCCACCATGGTGTGCCCGAAGAGCTCTTCGAGCTGGCCCGGTCATGACCGGCCGGTTCCAGGATCGCGTGGTGGTGGTGACCGGGGCGGCGGCCGGCATCGGAGCGGCCGCGGCCGCCGCCTTCGGCGCGGCCGGAGCCAGTGTGGTCCTGGTCGATCTGGACGACGCTGGTGGTGCGGCCGCAGCCGCCGGGATCGAGGGCTCGATGTTCCTCCGTTGCGACCTGACCGCCGAGGACGAGGTGGCGGCCACGGTCGCCGCTATCGACTCGGACCGGGGGCGGATCGACGTCCTGGTCAACAACGCGGGCGGGTTTCCCCGTGCTCGAGGTCTGGAGGACACCACCACCGACGAGTGGCGGAGGACTCTCGACGTCAACCTGACCTCGGTCTTCCTCATGACCCGTGCCGCCCTCCCGCTGCTGCGCCGGTCCGATGCCGGCCGCATCGTCAACCTCGGGTCGCTGGCAGGTCAGACCGCGGGCTGGCAGACCGCCCCTCCCTACGTGGCGGCCAAGGCCGGGGTGCACGGGCTGACCCGGGCGATGGCCGCCGAGCTCGCCCCGGAGCGGATCACGGTCAACGCACTGGCACCGTCGGCGGTGCTCACCGAGCGCATCGAGCGGCTCCGCGACGTATCCGAGCTGGCCGCCACTGCGGCCTCGATCCCGCTCGGGCGCTACCAGACC
>DATHUL010000271.1:0-8022 GCA_035462285.1 Acidimicrobiia bacterium | reverse complement strand
CCAACTCGACCGTGTCGGAGTCGAGGTTGCGCAATGTGAGGTAGAGATCGCCGCTGGGGCGGGTCATCACCGCCGGGGTGACGATCCCGCCGCTCACCCCTCGGTAGAAATTGGCCCGCGGCTCCAGCGTGGCCACCACCCTGCTCCCGCGACGAACCTCGATTCGCGCCCCTTCCACCAGCCGGTTCGGCTCCTGGCGACGAAACGGGGCTTCATAGGTCAGGGTGTAGCCGGCGAACTCCACCGACTCCCCCGGGGCCATCTCCACCTCGGAGTGGAGCGGGAGGTTGGCGGCGAAGGCGATGCCGACGGCAATGAGCACCACACCGAGGTGACTGACCTGGCCGGCCCAGAACGACTGGTCGTTGGTGACCACCGTCCTCAGCTCCCGGCGCAAGGAGCGCCCCGACTTGGCCGCTCGAGTCCCGGCCAGTTCGAACAGGAGGCCGACGATGGCGGCGATGACAAAGACGCCCAGGAGTATGGCCAGGATGACCCAGCCGACCCGGGTCACGAACAGGGCGACCAGGAGCGCTGCAGCCAGGGCGGCGACGGACGGCCCGCGCAGCCGGCGCCAGAGCAGGCCCGGCGCCGCCCCTCGCCACGGTGTCACCGGCCCGAACCCCATGGTGAGGAGGAGCGCGAAGGAGAGGGGGACGGCCAGCCGGTTGAAGAAGGGCTCGCCGACCCCGACCTGGGTGCCGGTGAAGGCCTCGAGGAGGAGGGGATAGCTGGTCCCGATCAGGACCACGAAGGCGTAGACGGTGAGGAGGAGGTTGTTGACCAGGAACGTCCCCTCCCGGGAGGCGAAGGATTGGATCCGGGGCGAGGAGGCGGCCAGATGGGAGCGCATCGCGAACAGGGTGAACGAGCCGACCAGGACGAGGACGAGGAACCCGAGCAGCGCCGGGCCGATCGCAGACTGGGTGAACGAGTGGACGGAGTTGATCGTGCCGGAGCGGGTGAGGAAGGTGCCGAGGATGGTGAGGGAGAAGGCGCTGATCACGAGCACGAAGTTCCACGCCTGGAGCATCCCACGGCGCTGCTGAACCAGCCCGGAGTGGATGAACGCGGTGGCGGCGAGCCAGGGCATGAGCGAGGCGTTCTCCACCGGGTCCCACGCCCAGTAGCCGCCCCACGAGAGCACCTCGTAGGCCCACCAGCCGCCGAGGGCGATCCCCAGGGTGAGAAACGACCAGGCGACCAGCGTGGAGCGGTGGCTGCGACGGAGCCATTCCGGTCCGGGCCTGCCCAGGGCCAGGGCGCCGATGGCGTAGGCGAAGGGAACGGTCAGCCCGACATAGCCGACATAGAGAACCGGAGGGTGCACCGCCATCAGGATGTGGTTCTGCAGGAGCGGATTGGGCCCGGGGCCTTCGGCAGGGAGGTCGACGGGGGCGAACGGCCATGGATTGGAGGCGGCACAGCCGATGTCGAGAGCATCGACGCAGACCTCGAACGGGTTGGCCACCGTGATCATCAGGCCGAAGAAGAAGAGGGCGACCACCCCCATCACCGCCACCGCAGCCGCCCCGAGACGATCAGAGCTCCCATCGTGTCTCCTTGCCACCACCGAGGTGAACACGGCCAGGACCAGGCCCCAGAGGACTATCGAGCCTTCCAGGGCGGCCCAGGCGGTGGCGACGTCGAACGGGAACGGAGTGGCGGAGGAGTGATGGTTGGCCACGTAGGCCAGGGCGAAGTCGTCGGAGAGGAGTGCGATCTGCATCGCCCCCATCGCGGCCAGGGCGCCGCCCAGGACCAGATTGGCCGGGGAGCGTAGATCCGCCTCACCGCCCCGGGCGCCCAGAATCCCTCTCACCACCAGGAGAACGGCACCGATCAGGGAAGCGACGACGCCGGCCGATCCGAGGAAGGCCAGCATCAGCTCTCGGGGTAGGCCCCGCCCTCCTCGGGGACCTCGTAGTTCTCGTCGTGACGGATCAGGGCCGAGTCGGCCTCGAAGATCTCACCCGACCACGACCCTTCGAGGAGGAGCGGGACCCCTTCGGCAAAGAGCGAGGGCTTCGACCCGCTCAGCTCCACCCGGATGTCGTTCCCGCCGTCGGTCACCTCGAACGAAGTCTCACCGTCCCCCTCGACCACCGTTCCCTCGACCACGATCCCGGCGAGGCGAAAGCGCTCCCCGTCGGGGAAGTCGCCCCGTTGTGCCACCGCCTCGGACGGATAGAGGTAGTAGGTGAGGTTGTCGTTGAGATTGGTGATGGTGAGCCCGAGCACGAGAGCGATCACCCCTCCGATGCCGAGGAAGACAAATCGGCGGTGAGCCACGGTCAGTCCTTGACCCGGCGACGGCGCAAGTGAAGACGGGCCGCGTAGCCGAGGACCACCGCATAGGAGAGAGCGAAGGTGCCGATCACGATGAACAGGTCAGACATCCTCGACCTCGGTGAGACGGGGCGGTTTGACCGCATCGCCGGCCAGACCGGGCTCGATCGACGCACTCGCCTCGGCCCGGGCAACGTCGAGGCGGGCGGTGAGGAGGGCGACGTAGAGGTACGTGATGGCGAGGAAGTTGACCAGCAGGGCGATGACCATCTCCCGCGGCATGCTGGCCCCGTCGGGACGGATCGAAGGCGTCTGATGAAGGGTGCGGAACAGGTAGACCGAGAAGTAGACCAGGGGGACCTGGACCACGGCGATGGTCCCCAGGATTGCCGAGCGACGCGCCCTGATCTCGGGATCCGGGCTCGCTCCCCGCAGGGCCAGGTACCCGAGGTAGACGAAGAGCATCACCGCAGTGGTGGCGAGCCGTGCGTCGCCCCAGTCCCAGGCCCGGCCCCACACCGCCTGACCCCACACCATGCCGGTGAACAGCCCGGTGCCGGTGAACATCACACCGAGCTCGGCGGACGCCTCACCGAGACGGTCCCAGCGCGGCGTCTTCTTGAGCAGCCACATGATCGAGGCCAAGGCGGTGACACCGAAGGCGAGGAAGGCGACCCACAAGAAGGGGGCGTGGATGTTGACGATCCGGCTGAACTCGCCCTGGAGGCGGTCCACGGGTGAGGTGAAGGCGAACCACAGACCGACCCCGACCGCCAAGGCGGCCGTGCCCAACAGGATCCTGGTTCGGTTCATCTCGACGCCTCCTCCAGTGGCCGGGCCAGGGCGACACCGGCAACGGCGAGCGCCAGGTCCGTGGTCACCAGCAGAATCAACCAGCGGAGGATACCGGCGTCACGGGCTAGTGATTCCAGGGTCTGCGAGGCCCCTATCACCAGGGGCAGGGCGAGCGGGGCGACGATCAGCGAGGCCAGCGTCGTTCGGCTGCGAAGCCCGGCAGTCACCTCCCCGGCCAGGGTTCCCAACTCGGTGAGCCCGATCGCGGTGAGGAGGAGGCCGGCCAGCACCGGTAGGGGCCAGCCGTCGGGGAGGTCGGGGCTGTAGAGGACGATGGTGGCGACCAGCAGTACGAGTAGGAAGACGACCATGAGTGCCGAGCCGGAGAGGCAACGCCCGACGAACCGGGCCGAGGGGTCGACGCCAAGGAGGGAATAGAGGTCGCGTCGCTCCGGGCGGTCGTCGGCGCTGTGCCGGAGGGCGATCTGCATGCCAAAGAGAATCCCGATCGCCCAGAAGACGGCCGGCCCGAGACGGGAGACGGCGGACAGATCCACGCCGAGGGCGAGAGGGAACACCAGAAGGGCCACCACGGCGAACGGGAGGACGATGCGAAGCACGTCGCCGATGCGACGCTCGATTCGCAGATCCACCCTGGCGATCTCGAGTGCCTGGTCCCAGAAGCTCATTTCAACGCCTCCAGGCGACCTGCGGAGATGTTGAGGACCTTTCCGGCGCGCTCGGCGATGTAGCGCGGGTCGTGCGAGACGATCACGGCAGCCCCGCCTTCCCGGGTGGCCCGGTCGATCAGGGTGTCGATCAGCTCCTGTGCGTAGTAGTCGAGCCCGGAGAACGCCTCGTCGAGCAGGAGCAGACGCGGTTGGGTGATCAAGAGCCGGGCCACCTCGGTGCGGCGCAGCATGCCGTGCGAGCCGGTCTCCACTTTGCGATCGGCCGCCTCGTCCAGCCCGACCACCCTGAGTGCGGGCTCGATCCGGGCCGGGTCGGCCCCGGCCAGCCGTATCGCATGCTCCAGGTTCTCGCGCAGGCTCAACTCGCCGATCAAGGCCGGGACGTGGCCGATGAGCCCGATCTTGGGGCGCACCCGGTACACCTCGCCGGTGCCCAGCGTCGCCCCCAGCACATGGCCTTCTCCGCGGTCGGGACGGACCAGGGTGGCGAGGAGCCGGAGGAGGGTCGTCTTGCCCGATCCGTTCGGCCCGGTGATCCCGAGCACCTCGCCGGGGCCTACCGACATCTCCAGCCCGCGTAGCACCACCTGGCCACCGAGGGTCACTCCGGAACCATGCAGGACTATTGGTGCGGCCACCGCGGAAGTCTCATTGCGTGTCAGGTCAGACTCAAGTCACGGCGCGGGAAGGTGAAGCCAACAGCCGGGGGCCGACCAGGGCGGCGACCAGACCGACTGCGATGGCTGCGATGTACCAGCCGGTCGCACCGCCGGTGAGGGAGAGGCGCATGGGCTCGGTGAGGAGTCTCACCATCCCGACGGCGACCAGGCCGAGCCCTGATCTCGCCAGCGGGCGGAACGAGAGTCGCGCCACTGTCCAGGCGGCCGCTACCAGGGCCAGCGCCGCATACAACTCGACCGGATGCCTGCTGACCACGCTCCCCGGCTCGGCGACTGCCCAGGGCAGGTCCGATGCCGTCCCGAGACAGGCGCCCCTCCACAGACAGCCACCATGCCACCCGGCCAGGGCGAGCAGCGCCGCAGGGGTAATCGCATCGAGGTAGCGGATCTCGCCCCGCACCGACCACAGGTACGCCGCTACCGCCCCGATGGTCGCTCCGGCGGTGTCGACTCCACCTCGGACCAGGAGTAGGTCTCCCGGGTGGAGGAGCGGATTGGTGCCCTGGGCGATCATTGCGCTGATCCGACCAACCAGAAGACCGATCGCCCCGGCTCCCAACAGACGGTCGGCGGGAAGGTCGGGCAGGCCATCGGGCCATAGCCTGGTCCCGAACCAGCCCAGGGCGGCGGCGGTCAGAGCCGCCCAGAGGAGGGTGAACTCCATCAGGGGTCGAGATGGAGCAGTTCGTCGATGCCGAGGGCGAGCCCCCGTTCGTCGATGATCCCGTTGTGGGTGCTCACCAGCTCGCCTCCGGAGTCGAAGAAGAATGTGATCGGGGTCCCGAAGCCGCCGAACCGATTCGGGATCGATCGGCTGCGGTCGAACACGTGCTCGAAGCGCAAATCGAACTCCGCCAGGAACGCCTTGGCGTCGGACTGGTTGTCCTGCACGTCGACCCCGATGAACCCGACCTGGTCGCGATGGACCTCGAAGGCTGCATTGAGCAGAGGGGCCTCCGATCGGCATGGGATGCACCAGGAGGCCCAGACATTCACCACCGCCGGTCGATCGAGAACGGCCAGCTTCGCCTCGAACTCGTCTGCGCTCATCTCGGGAAGATCGGGGACGCCCGAGATGTCTGCTCCGGGCGCGCCGCACGACGAGGACAGCGCGACAACCACTGCAATCGGGAGGAGGCGACGCATGGAGGGGATTCTCCTTCTTGGCCTGGACAGGGAGTCAACGATAGGTTTCTCGCCTCGTGAGCATCGAAGTCGTGATCGAGCGCAGGTTCCGTGGCCCCCCGGAGAGCGGCAACGGCGGGTATTCCTGCGGTGTCCTCGCCGAGGGGGTGAGCGGCGTGGCAACGGTGACGCTCAGGTTGCCCCCACCCCTTGACCGTCCTCTCACCCTGAGCGGTGACGGGGAGCAGAGCAGGCTCACCGATGGGGAGAGCATCGTGGCAGAGGCGACCCGGTCGGCTCTCGACCTCGAGGTCCCCGAAGCGCCAGGGCTGGAGGCGGCGGAGGAGGCCTCAGATGGTTACACCGGCTTCAAACACCATCCGTTCCCGGGTTGTTTTGTGTGCGGGCCGGAGCGGGCTGCCGGCGACGGGCTTCGCATCTTCCCTGGACGGGTGGGCGCCGGCGACATCGTCGCCGCCCCCTGGACCCCGGACGAGTCTTTGCGGGGCGCGGACGGAACGGTAGACCGGCGTTACGTGTGGGCCGCCCTCGATTGCCCGTCCTATTTCGGTCTGCCCACCGCCCCGCTGGCGTTGCTCGGCCGTCTAACCGCTTCGATCGAGGCACTCCCCGAGATCGGCGAGCCGTTGGTGGCGATCGGATGGCCGATCGCCACCGAGGGCCGGAAGCATTTCGCAGGCTCCGCTCTGGCCGATCGGGAAGGGCAGATCCTGGCCCGTGCCGCGGCAACCTGGATCGAGCTGGAAGGCCTATCTCTCTGATCGAGCCTCGAGTCTGACCACCGGTCGTGCCGGCAGGGCCAGGGTCCCGGTGGCGTCGACGATGCGGACCGACCGTGACTCGACCCATCTCCAGATCAGTTGCGCCTCCTCCGCCGTCTCCACGCTGTCGGGAACGTCGAACCTTCCCTCGTCGATTGCGGGGGCCGGGCGCAGCGGCGGGCTCGACCCCGCGTTCCAGGTGGTGACCAGGCGCCCGTGGTCGACCAGGACATGGGAGCCGTCGTCGCTCTCCATCTCGCACACACCGAGACGACCCAGGGCGACCCAGGCCCGGCTCATCTCGATCGATCGAGCCAGGGCCTCGTGACGGTCCCGGGCCCAACTCGCCTCCTCGTAGCGGAGCTCGAGGGCAAGCTGTCCCATCCGCTCCGCCAACGGCCCGAGCAGGAGGTCGGCGCGACGGGCGATCCCGTCGACGATCTGATTCACGATCGGGCGGTAATCGGAGACGTCGAGGTCTCCATCGCAGGGGCAGAGCGCCACTCCCATCTGGGCAGGCGCACATGGCGCCGACCTGGTCCCGGGGCGAGCGGTGCACCTTCTGATCATGGTTGCGTCCCAAAGTGCGGCAACCACAAGGTCGGCCGACTTCTTGGACCGGAATGGACCGAGATGGGCCAGACCGTCCTCCTTCAGGGTCCTCACCACGGACAACCTGGGGAAGACCTCCTCGGTGAGCTTCACCCAGTGTGAGGACTTGGGCGGGCGGGAGCGCCGGTTGTATCGCGGGCGGTGGGCGTGAATGAGCCGGAGCTCGGTGATCTCGGCTTCCAACGTGGTGGGGCAGACGATGTGGTCGACCGAGTCGAGCTCGCGCATCAGGTTCCCGATGCTTCGCCGCTGGTCGCCGTAGAAGTACTGACGCACCCTTGCCCGGAGGTTGGTCGCCTTGCCCACGTAGATCGGGACACCATGGCGGTCACGGAAGAGATAGACCCCGGGTCGGCGGGGGAGGGAATTGGTCAGCCGGATCTTGGAATAGTGGGCGGCCCCGCGGGCCCGGGGGAGCTGGAGCAGGTCGTCGAGGTTGGTCACACCGAGACTGCCGGCGCGTTCCAGCAGCCCGTGGAGCACGTGGGCTGTGGCCCGGGCGTCGTCGAGGGCACGGTGGATCGGCGTCACCGGACTGCGGAAATGGGCGGCCAAGGTGTGGAGTCTCAGGTTGCGCACCTCGTCCCGGACCAGCCGTCGGGCCAGACTCGCGGTGTCGACGGTGTCGTTGCTCAACCGGTCATAGCCGAGCCGAGTGGCGGCGGCATCGAGAAACGAGATGTCGAAGCGGATGTTGTGGCCCACGATCACCGCATCGCCGATGAACTCGAGGAACGAGGGAAGGGCCGAGGCGATGTCGGGGGCCTGTACCACCATCGCCTCGGTGATTCCGGTCAGGATCGTGATCGACGGGGGGATGGGCAAGCCGGGATCGACCAGGGTCTGAAACGACCCGAGCAGCTCGCCGCCCCGGTACCTGACCGCACCGATCTCGGTGATGGCACAGTCCCGGGCCGAGCCTCCGGTGGTCTCCAGATCGAGAACGCAGAAGGTCACATCGAAGAGCGGGGTCGAGAGATCGTCGAAGCTTGGTTGGAGGAGGGCGGACATCGCCCGGGTGATTGTTGCATCGAACACATGTTCGAT
>DATHUL010000270.1:0-1947 GCA_035462285.1 Acidimicrobiia bacterium | reverse complement strand
GCCCTCCTGGTCATGCCGGTCGCCGTTTGGTTCGGGCACACCAGGCGGGGGTCGGAGATCGCCACCGCAGTGGTCAATATCGGACGGGCCTTGCCTTCGTTCGGGATCCTCGCCATATCGTTCCTGATCCTGGTGAGGATGGGGGCGGGGATCAGGGAGCCGTGGGCGGTGTTGGTCGCCCTGATCGCGCTGGCCGCCCCGCCGATGTTCACCAACACCGTGGCCGGGATCCAGACCGTGGAGCCGGCAACGGTGGAATCGGCCCGTGGCATGGGTCTGACCGAGCGCGAGGTCTTGACCGGGGTGGAGCTGCCGCTTGCCGTCCCGGTGATCATGGAGGGCGTGCGCATCGCACTGGTACAGGTGATCGCCACCGCCACCTTGGGCGCCCTGGTCGCCTGGGGAGGGCTGGGCCGGTTCATCGTCGACGGTTTCGCCCGACAAGACCAGGGTCAGCTGGTGGTGGGGGCGGCGTTGGTCGGGCTTCTGGCCGTGGCCGCCGAGCTCGGCTTCGCCAGAGTGCAGAGGTCGGTCACCCCTCGGGGGCTGCGGACTGCCCGATAGTGGGAATCGAGTCCCCCGGTCTACGGTTGGACCCGTTGGGCCCTGTCGTCTCGACGGGGCCTGTGCGTGCAACCTATCAAGAGGAGAGACCCATGCGGAGAGCATTCCGCTCCCGCGCCGTTGGGGCGATCCTGGCCATGGCCCTGGTGGTCACGGCTTGCGGATCGGGTGACGGCGCTGTAGACGGCGAGCCGATAAAGGTCGGCTCTTTTGCATTCAACGAGTCGGTGATAGTCGCAGAGATCTACGCCCAGGGCCTAGAAGCCAACGGATACGAGGTGGAGAGATCGCTGAACCTGGGAAACAGGGAAGTGGTGAAGCCTGCCCTGGAGTCGGGTGAGATCGACCTGGTCCCCGAGTACATCGGGACCCTGGCCGGGTTCTTGGGAGCGGAACAGTCCGCCGATTCCGACGCCACCTGGGAAGCGGCCAAGACCGCTTTCGAGGAAGTCGGGGTGACCCTGCTCCAATACAGCCCGGCACAGGACAAGAACGCCTATGTGGTGACCGCAGAGACCGCGGCCGAGTACGGGCTGAGCACCGTGTCCGACCTGCAGCCGGTCGCCGGCGAGTTGGTGTTCGGTGGGCCTCCGGAGTGTCCCGAGCGAGATCTCTGTCTGCTCGGCCTCGAGGAGGTGTATGGCCTGGAGTTCGCCGAATTCGTGTCGCTGGACGCAGCAGGCCCGAGCACCATTGCCGCCCTCGAAGGCGGCGAGATCGACGTCGCCCTGCTCTTCACCACCCAGGGGATAATCGCAGCCAACGGCTGGGTCTCCCTGGAGGACGACCTCGGTCTCAACCCGGCCGAGAACCTGGTCCCGGCGATCAGGTCGGAGGTGGTGGACGCCTACGGGGACGATCTGGTCGCCCTGCTCGACTCCTACTCCGAGGCATTGACCACCGAAGACCTGACCGAGCTCAACCGCAGGGCCGATCTCGATCAGGAGGATCCCGCCCTCCTCGCCGAGGAGTGGCTGACCGACAACGGGTTCATCGAGTAGCCGAAGCAACGCGATCGAGCGGCCAAAGGCGTTTCTGTGCCCGCACGGTACGAATCGGTCCCCCCCGTCTCGTACCTTGGCCCCAGGAGGTACCAGATGCTCATCGATTGTGAACAGTGTGCGATGCAGGGGACCAGTGCCTGCGACGACTGCGTGGTGACCTTTCTCCTCGCCGACGGTCCCGTCGATCTCGACCCGTCCGAGGTGAATGCCCTGGCCAACCTGGCCGGAGAGGGTCTGGTCCCTCGGCTCCGACTGGTGCCGACCGAGCGGCGGGCGGGCTGACGATCTCCGCCCAATTAGCCTCGGGCGGCACATGGTCAAGGTCTACGCGATAAGTCTCGCCCTGGGTGTGCTCGGGCTCCTCGTCGTCATCCTCGGC
>DATHUL010000269.1:0-2532 GCA_035462285.1 Acidimicrobiia bacterium | reverse complement strand
CCTGGTCAATTTCGCTCAGGACCGCAGCGTCGACGCCCAGACCGCGCTCACATTCCTCGTGTTCCTGATCGCCTTCGGCGGAATCCATCTCGCGGTGCGAGCCTTCGCCCCGAAGGCGTCCCCTCTCCTGCTCGGCCCGATCACCGCTCTCACCGCCCTCGGCTTCTTCCAGATCTACCGGCTCGACCTCGCGCTCGGCACGGATCGGGCCATCTTCCAGCGATGGTGGATGCTGATCGCCGCCGGCCTGGCCGCGCTCACTCTCTTCTTGCTCAACCGAGGCACGATCTCGATCTTGCGTCGATACCGCAACATCACGCTTCTCATCTCTCTGGTCCTGGTCCTCCTCCCCAACCTGCCCTCCAACTGGGGATTCCCGCTGAAAGGGCTGGAGGTGAACGGGTCGCGACTCTGGGTGCTGCTCGACATCGGTTTCACCACCCTCCAGTTCCAGCCCGCCGAGCTGGCCAAGCTCGGTCTGGTCGCCTACGTCGCCGGTTATCTGGCCGACCATCAGCGGGCCTTGCGCGAGGCGCGGCGACACATCGGCCCGATCCATTTCCCCGAGCCGCGCCAGCTCATCCCGCTCCTCATCACCTGGGGAATGAGTGTCCTCATCCTGATCTCCCAGCGCGACCTGGGTGCCTCGCTGCTCCTCTTCGTCGGCTTCGTGCTCCTCCTCTACGCGGCGACGGGGACCACCGGATACCTGGTGGCGGGGGGCTTTCTCGGGGTCACCGCCGGGGTGGCCTCCTACCTGGCCTTCGATCACGTCCAGCGCCGGGTGATCGCATGGCTCGCCCCCTTCGATCACTATGAGGACGAGGGATACCAGATCGCCCAGGGGCTGTTCGCCATGGGGACCGGGAGCCTCTCCGGCGCCGGCCCCGGGTTGGGGCGGCCCGACCTCATCCCCAACGCGTCGACCGACTTCATCTTCGCCGCTGTGGGCGAGGAGCTCGGATTCGCCGGGACGGTGGCGGTGATCGCCCTGTTCGCCCTGGTGGTGGCGGTCGGTCTCGGCATCGCCTTTCGCAGCCGGGACACCTTCCGCAAGCTGCTGGCGGCAGGCCTGACCTTCGTCCTCGCCGTGCAGACCATCCTCATCATCGGTGGCATCGTGCGCATCGTGCCCCTCACCGGCATCACCCTCCCCTTCATGTCCTATGGAGGATCCGCCCTCATCGGCAATCTGATCCTGATCGCCCTCCTGCTCCGGATAAGTCACGAGGAGGCGGAATGAACGGGCCGGTGCGACGACTCTCGATAGGGATCTTCACCGGGTTCCTCGCACTTCTCCTCGCCGTCACCTGGATCCAGGTGATCCACGCCGATGTCTTGAAGGCCGACCCCCGAAACTCGCGCCCCGCCCTCTCCGATCGGGGCAAGGAGAGGGGTCTGATGGTCACCATCGACGGCACGGTCCTGGCCCGCTCGGTCGAAGACCCCGACGACCCCCGTTCGTTTGTCCGCCAGTACCCCGAAGGGGAGGTGTTCGCCCACGTCGTCGGTTACAACTCGTTCCTGGTCGGGTCCGCCGGGCTGGAGGGCGCCTACGCCCCGGAACTGCGCTCGAAACGGGACCTCACCATCAGCGACCTGGTCACCGTGATCCTGGGCCGGGACCTCCGCCCCCAGAGTCTCGAGCTGACCCTTCATGCCGATCTGCAGCGGGCCGCCTACGAGGCCCTGGGCGGTCTGAAGGGCGGGATCGTGGCGTTGGACCCGAGAACCGGTGCCATCCTGGCTGCCGCCTCCTCTCCCTCCTTCGACCCGACCCCGCTGATCGGCGTCGACGCAGCCGCAGCTTGGGAGGCGTTGTTGGCCGATCCCAACGGGTCGCTCCTCGACCGCGCCACACGTGAGATCTACCCACCCGGCTCCTCGTTCAAGACGGTGGTGACAGCAGCCGCCCTCGACACCGGGGCGGCCGAGCCGAACACCCGGTTTCCCGACCCGGTCGAGTTCGCCTTGCCCGGATCGACTGCGACCATCTCCAACGCCGGAGGGGGGGTGTGCAACGACGGCGAGTCGATCACCCTGCTCCAGGCATTCGTCGTATCCTGCAACACGGTGTTCGCCGATCTCTCGGTGCGTCTCGGAGCCGAGGACATCGGCATCACCGCCCAGGCACTCGGGTTCAACACCGAGATCCCATTCCCCTGGACCGTCCCCCAGGCCGCCTACCCGGTCGAATCGCTGTCCGAGGACCCGGCCGCACTGGCCCAGAGCGGGATCGGGGAGCGTGACGTGCGCGCCGCACCACTGCACATGGCAATGGTGGCGGGGGCGATCGCCAACCAGGGGGTGACCCCGACACCGTTCCTGGTCAACCGCATCTTCGACGCCGAGGGAAACACGGTGGAGGACTTCGAGCCGACCCCGATGGGCCGGGCGATGGCCCCGGCCACCGCCTCGGTGCTCACCCAGATGATGGAACGTGTGGTCACCGAGGGGACCGGGCGGAACGCCGTGGTCCCGGGAATCAGGGTGGCCGGGAAGACCGGGACCTCGATGGGCCCCGAAGGGCTT
>DATHUL010000268.1:0-7964 GCA_035462285.1 Acidimicrobiia bacterium | reverse complement strand
GACACCAGGCTCACCCCGGCCCGCATCGAGGCTTTGGCGTCGGACTTGGCCTTCCTCACCGCGGAGAGAACCTCCCCGGTCACCGCCAGGATCGCCGGGTCTCCCCGATGCGAGGCCAATTCCTCCGATGTCGGCCACGGTGCCCGATGCACCGATCCCGGCCGCCACCACGACCAGACCTCCTCGGTCACGAAGGGAAGAAACGGGGCGAAGAGACGGAGATAGACGTTCAACGCCAGCTGAAGCGCGGCGTGGGCCGACGACCCGGCATCCCCACCGTCATAGGCCCGACCCTTGACCAGCTCGAGATAGTCGTCGGTCCAGGTCCAGAACGATCGCTCTGCGATCTCGAGGGCGCGGGCGTAGTCGTATCCGTCGAAAGCCGCGGTGGCCTCCGCCACTACCAGGGACAACGTGTCCAACATGGAACGGTCCAGCGGCTCGGTGATCGCAGTCGGGGCGACGTCATCGGCGAAACCCAGCGCGAAGCGCGAGGCGTTGAGGATCTTGGTGGCGAGACGGCGACCGATCTTCATCACCCCGAAGTCGACCGCGGTGTCTGTGCCGGGCCGGCCGTTGCAGGCCCAGTACCGCACCGCCTCCGCCCCGTGCTCCTCGATGAGGGCGTGCGGGGTGACCACGTTGCCCTGTGACTTCGACATCTTCTTCCGGTCGGGGTCGAGGATCCATCCGTTGATGGTGGCATGGCCCCAGGGGGCGCAGTCGTGCTCGTAGTGGGAGCGGACCACGGTGGAGAAGAGCCAGGTGCGGATTATCTCCGGTCCTTGCGGGCGGAGGTCCATGGGGAAGACCCGGGCGAACAGATCCGGGTCGTCATCCCAATGACCGGCGATCTGAGGGGTGAGCGAGGAGGTGGCCCAGGTGTCCATGATGTCGGGGTCGCCCACGAAGCCACCGGGCCGGCCCCGTTGGCTCTCCTCGAACCCGGGTGGTGTGGCCGAGGTGGGGTCGACGGGAAGGGATCCCTCGTCGGGGACGATGGGATGGCGGTAGTCGGCCTCACCGTCGGCGCCAACCGGGTACCACACCGGGATGGCCACCCCGAAGAAGCGCTGTCTCGATATCAGCCAGTCGCCGGTGAGACCGTTGACCCAGTGCTCGTATCGGACTCGCATGAAGTCGGGCACCCAGTCCAGCTCCTCCCCGCGGGCGATCAGCCGACTCCGAAGCTCGGGGTCACGGCCACCGTTTCGGATGTACCACTGACGGCTGGAGACGATCTCCAGCGGGCGGTCGCCC
Organism: Acidimicrobiia bacterium; assembly: GCA_035462285.1. GTDB lineage: Bacteria > Actinomycetota > Acidimicrobiia > Spongiisociales > ZC4RG35 > JARDZU01. The sequence goes on along the minus strand of DATHUL010000268.1, from coordinate 6,704 downwards.
TTCTCGTAGAACTTCACCGGGTGGGTGATCTGACGGGGCTCGCCCGCCAGGTCGGCGGTCTCGGCCAGCAACTCGACGATCCGCTTCTGCGCCTGGTTGGGGTAGAGACCGGCGATCTGCCGGTACGCCTCCCGCCCGGTCGGGGCCTCGATCCAGTCCGGAACGTCTTGGCTCAGTCGCCCGTTGTGCTGGATCAGGGCCCGGGTGGGCAGGTCGAGCTCTCGCCACCAGGTGACGTCGGTAGTGTCGCCCCAGGTGCAGATCATGGCGAGGCCGCTCCCCTTCCCGGGGTCGGCGAGATCGTGGGAGAGGACCGGCACAGTCACCTCGAACAGCGGTGAGACGACGGTGGTGCCGAACAGACCCCGGTAGCGCTCGTCGTCGGGATGGGCGACCAGGGCGACACAGGCCGGGATCAACTCGGGACGGGTGGTCTCGATATACAGCGGCGAGCCGTCCTCCCGGTGGAAGGAGACCCGGTAGTAGGTACCAGGCCGCTCCCGGTCCTCCAGCTCGGCCTGGGCCACCGCGGTCCTGAAGTCGACGTCCCACAGCACCGGTGCTTCCTGCGAATAGGCCTCGCCACGGGCCAGATTTCTCAGGAACGCCTTTTGGCTGGTTCGCTGGCTGTGCGGGTCGATCGTCGCATAGGTCTGCTTCCAGTCCACGGAGAGACCCAAGGTCCGCCAGAGGTCCTCGAACTGCTTCTCGTCTTCGGCGGTCAGACCGTGGCACAACTCGATGAAGTTGCGTCGGCTCACCGAGATCGGGGGCTGAGCCGGCTCCTCGGGCGCCTCGAACCCCGGGTCGTATGGCAAGGACGGGTCGCACCGGATCCCGTAGTAGTTCTGGACTCGACGTTCGGTGGGCAACCCGTTGTCGTCCCACCCCATCGGATAGAAGACCTCCCGGCCGGTCATCCGCCGGTATCGGGCGTTGGCGTCGGTCTGGACGTAGCCGAACACCGAGCCCATGTGCAGCGAGCCGGACACGGTGGGGGGCGGGGTGTCGATGGAGAAGATCTCGGCGCGCGGTCTGGCGCGGTCGAATCGATAGGTCCCCTCTGCCTCCCACCGATCCATCCACTTCCGCTCCAGACCCTCCAGGGCCGGCTTCTCGGGGACTTCTCTCGTCATCGGGGAACAAGGGTAACGGCGGTCCCGCCCCCGGCCGATCGCCCGCCCCTAAGGCCGAGGCGAAGTCGAGGAGTTGCCATATCCGCCCGAGGGCGTATGCTCCTATCCGACATGAACCGGCTCGTCGCCCACGCCCACGATCATCACCACCCCGCGCGGGTCGGATGAGCATGGGCTGAAGGCAACAGAGCCACACACACCCAGACGCCGACCCGGAGCGGTCGGCGTTTCTCGTCTCCGAGGGCGACCGGCCGCAGCGGGCGGGAAGGAATGCCCCGATGAGACCAGAGCCCACCATTCACCTGGCCGTCCCCAAGGGACGGATGGAACCCGGTGTGTTCAACCTGCTCTCCGCGGCCGGAATCGAGCTCCACGTCGGACCGCGGGGCTATCGGCCCGTCCTCTCCGAGCCGGGATTCGAGGTGAAGCTGCTCAAGCCGCAGAACATCGTGGAGATGCTGGCCGCGGGTACCCGGGACATCGGCTTCGCCGGGGCCGACTGGGTCGCCGAGCAGCAGGCCGACCTGATCGAGTTGCTCGACACCGGTCTCGACCCGGTGAGGATCGTGGCCGCCGCCGCCGAGAGCCTGCTCGAGGACGGCCGGCTCCCCGACCGGCACCTGGTGGTGGCAAGCGAGTACGAGCGGCTCACCAGGGACTGGATCGGGGACCTCGGCCTCGACGCCTCGTTCGTCCGCTCTTACGGGGCGACCGAGGTGTTCCCGCCCGAGGACGCCGACGTCATCGTGGACAACAGCGCCACCGGAGAGACGCTCGCCGCAAACGGCCTCGCCGTGGTCGACGAGCTGATGCCTTCCTCGACCCGGCTCTACGCCAGCCCCGGGGCCATCGCCGACCCGGGGAAGAAGAACGCGATCGACGGTCTGGTGCTCAGCCTCAGATCGGTGATCGAAGCCAGAAACAGGGTGATGCTCGAGCTCAACGTCTCGCTCCCCGACCTCGACGCGGTGATCGAGGCCCTGCCCAGCATGAGGGAGCCGACCGTGGCCACCCTCCACGGCGGGGCCGGAATGGCGGTGAAGTCGGCGGTGCCACGGAACGACCTCCCCCGGCTCATCCCCCGTCTCAAGCAGCTCGGCGCCACCGACATCGCGGTGTCCCGACTCGACCAGATCGTCCCATGAGCGACCCGGCCGTCTACTCCCCACCGATGTACGACCCCTCAGTCGATCTCGACCTGTCCCGTAACGAAGGGCGGACCAGGGCGGCCGAGCTGATCGCGGCGGTGACCGACCCGGACCGGGCCGTATCCCGTTACCCCGACACATCGGGCGTGCGAAACCGGCTCGCTGCGATCCACGGGCTCGATCCGAGCCGGATCCTGATCACCGCCGGCGGTGACGACGCCCTGAGCCGTTGCTTTCCCGCCCTGGTCGGAGAGGGCGGGAGAGCGGTTACCACCTATCCGACCTTCGAGATGATCTCCCGTTATGCCGAGCAGAGCGGGGTCGACCTGGTCGAGGTGCCCTGGTGGACCGGGCCGTTCCCGGCGGGCGAGATCATCACCACCGCCGACCAGGCCGACACCGCCTTCATCGTGTCCCCCAACAACCCGACCGGCGCCGCACTCACCGGGACCGACCTGAAGCGGGTCGGGTCCGAGTTCCGTCATGTGGTCCTCGACGCCGCCTACGTCGAGTTCGCCGACGAGGACCTGACCCCCACCGCCCTGGGGATGGACAACGTGGTGGTGATCCGGACCCTGTCCAAGGCCTACGGCCTGGCCGGGCTCCGGGTCGGGTACCTGCTCGGCCCACCCGACTTGGTCAATCGGATCGCCGCCTTCGGAAGCCCCTACCCGGTGGCGGCGCTCTCCGCCGCGGTCGCCGAGGCACGTCTCTCCTGGCCGGCGTCGGAGACCGAGCGATTCGTGGGGACGATCCGGTCGCAGCGGTCGACACTGATCGAGACCCTGACCAGGCTCGACACCCGACCTCTCCCCTCCCAGGCCAACTTCGTGCTCACCGAGTGCGCCGACGCCGACTGGGTGATGAGGGCTGCCAGGTCGCTCGGGGTTGCCTTCCGCCGCTTCGCCGATCGGCCCGGGATGGCGGAGATGGTGCGGGTGACCGTGCCCGGTGACGACGCCGACTTCGATCGCCTGCTGTCCACCCTGGGGACCATCCTCGCTCCACAGGCCCTCGTCTTCGACCTCGACGGGGTCCTCGCCGATGTGAGCCGGTCCCAGACGGTGGCCATCGTGGAGACGGCGAAGAGCTTCGGGGTGGAGATCACCCCCAACGATGTCGAGCAGGGCAAGGCGAGGGGCAACGCCAACGACGACTGGGTCCTCACCCGGGACCTATGCGCGGCCCGGGGAGTCGACATCCCCCTCGACGTGCTGACCGATCGATATGAGGGTCTGTACCAGGGTCGCGACACATCGCCCGGTCTCAAGGAGTTGGAAAGGCCCCTGGTCGATGTCGACACCTGGCGACGCTGGGGGCGGGACCGTCCGCTGGCGGTGGTCACCGGGCGCCCCCGGTCCGATGCCGTGGAGTTCCTGGAGCGGTTCGACCTGATGAGCGGGATCGCCGCCCTGATCACCAGGGACGAAGCCCCGCTCAAGCCGGACCCGGCCCCGGTCAGACTGGCGCTTGAGACCCTCGGGGTGGGGACGGCATGGATGTTGGGCGACACCCCCGACGACGTGGTGGCGGCCCGGGGCGCCGGTGTGGTCCCCATCGGCGTCGTCGCCCCCGGAGACGACCCCATCAAGGCGCGGGAACGACTTGGTCTCGCCGCACGGGTGCTCGAACAGACCACCGACCTCGAGGAGATGATGCCATGACACGCAGGGCCGAGATCGAGCGCGAGACCACCGAGGTGACCATCACCGGTCATCTCGACCTCGACGGCACCGGTTCGGGCAAGGTCGAGACCGGGCTCGGGTTCCTCGATCACATGCTGGTCAGCTTGGCCAAGCACGGGCGATTCGATCTGGAGCTGGTCGCCTCGGGCGACACCTACGTCGACGACCACCACACCGTGGAGGACTGCGCCATCGTCCTCGGGCGCGCCCTGGACCAGGCGCTGGGCGATCGTTCCGGGATCAGCCGGTTCGGCTACGCCTATGCCCCGCTCGACGAATCCCTCAGTCGAGCCGTGGTCGACCTCTCCGGGCGGCCATGGCCCGAGATCCGCATCGACTTCTCCCGGGACAGGATCGGGGAGGTGGCCACCGAGAACATCATCCACTTCCTCAGGTCGTTCGCCATCGAGGGGCGGATGGCCCTACACGTCGACCTGATCCGGGGGGACAACGATCATCACAAGGCCGAGTCCGCCTTCAAGGCGGTGGCGATGGCGCTGCGGGCGGCCGTGGGTGTTTCGGGCGACGAAATCCCCAGCACCAAGGGGACGCTGACATGAGCCAGGTGGTGATGGTGCCGACCGGCACCGCCAACGTCGCCTCGGTGTCCGCCGCATTCCGCCGTCTCGGGGCAGAGCTGATCACTGCAACGGGGCCGGGCCACGTCTCCGACGCGGCCGGCGTCGTGCTCCCCGGAGTGGGCGCCTTCGGGGCGGCGATGGCCCGTGTCGACGCCCTCGGTCTGCGCCCCGCCCTGCGGAACCGGATCGAGCAGGGAAGACCGACACTCGTCGTCTGTGTCGGCATGCAACTCCTGTGCCGGGACAGTGAGGAGAGCCCGGGCGCAGACGGGCTGGGGACCATCGATCTCACCGTGACCCGCTTCCAGGGCTCGGTCAGGGTCCCACAGCTCGGCTGGAACCGGGTCGAGCCCGGACCGGGATCGAGGCTCCTCCAAGGGGGATGGGCCTATTTCGCCAACTCCTACCGGATGAGCCGGGTCCCGGAGGGGTGGGCGGGGGCCACCACCGAGTACGGAGGGAAGTTTGTCTCCGCCCTGGAGCGGGGCGACATCCTCGCCTGTCAGTTCCATCCCGAGCTGTCCGGCGCCTGGGGGGCGTCGCTCCTCGGGCGATGGCTGGATACCACCCGGGAGGCGGCGTGAGCCTGGCGGCGCGGGTCGTCCCCTGTCTCGACATCAAAGACGGCCGGGTGGTCAAAGGGGTCAGGTTCCAGGGGCTGCGCGACGCCGGGGACCCGGTGGAGTGCGCCGCCCTCTACGAGGCCCAGGGAGCCGACGAGATCGTGCTGCTCGACGTGTCAGCCACTCCGGAGGGGAGAGGCCATGGTCTGGGCACGGTGCGACGGGTCCGCTCCGTCCTCTCCATACCACTCACCGTCGGGGGCGGGGTGCGGGGTGCAGACGACGCCGGGACACTGCTCGAAGCCGGAGCGGACAAGGTCGGGGTCAATACCGCCGCCGTCACCCGACCCGCACTCGTGGCCGAGATCGCCGACCGCTACGGGGCTCAGTGCACCGTGCTCGCGGTCGACGCCGCCGCCACCGGTCAGGGTTGGGAGGTGGTGGTGGAGAGCGGGCGGCGACGGACCGGCATCGATGTGATCGAGTGGTGTGAGAAAGCGACTGCGATCGGAGCAGGTGAGATCCTGCTCACCAGTTGGGACCGCGACGGCACCGGGGACGGCTACGACCTCGCCCTGGTCGAGGCGGTCTCCTCGGCGGTCTCGGTCCCGGTGATCGCCTCCGGCGGCGCCAACACCGCCGACCACCTGGCCCAAGCCCTGAAGTCGGGAGCCTCCGCCGCCCTGGTCGCCTCCATCCTCCATGACGGGCACACCACCGTGGCCGATCTGAAGCACGAGCTGGCCTCGGCCGGGATCCTGGTTCGACCATGATCGTCCCTTCCATCGACATCTCCCGGGGCCGGACCGTGCAGCTGATCGGGGGCGAGACCCTCGCCATCGACGCCGGTGACCCCTTTGCGCTTCTCGACCGCTTCGGGCTGCTCGGGGAGGTCGCCGTCATCGACATCGATGCCGCACGGGGCGACGGCAGCAACGCCGAGGTCATAGCCGAGATGTGCCGGCGGGGCCGGCTCCGGGTGGGGGGAGGCATTCGCGACCTGGACACCGCCCTTGGTTGGCTCGACGCCGGGGCGGAGAAGATCATCATCGGGACCGCCGCCACCCCCGAGCTGCTGGCACAACTGCCGGCGGATCGCGTGATCGTCGCACTCGACTCGCGTGACGGCGTGGTGCTCAGCCATGGCTGGCGGCAGACGACCGGTGTCGAGCTGATGACCCGAATCGACCAGTTGCGAGGGATGTGCGGCGGGTTCCTGATCACCTTCGTCGAGCGGGAGGGACGTCAGGAGGGGACGGATCTGGAACGGGCGCGGGCGGTGGTCGCCGCGGCGGATCCGACCCGGATCACGATCGCAGGTGGCGTCACCTCCCCTGAGGAGGTTGCCGCCCTCGACCGGGTCGGAGCCGACGCCCAGGTCGGAATGGCGATCTACACCGGCGAGATGACCATCGGGGCGACGCTGGCCGCGATGATGAGCTCGGACCGCTCCGACGGTCTCTGGCCCACGGTGGTGGTCGACGAGGTCGGGGTTGCCCTCGGGCTGACCTACTCCAGCGCCGAGAGCCTGGAACGCGCCTATCAGGAGCGGCGCGGCATCTATCACAGCCGTTCCCGGGGCGTCTGGGTG
>DATHUL010000267.1:0-8554 GCA_035462285.1 Acidimicrobiia bacterium | reverse complement strand
GGAGCCTCTGCAATGAGATCCGCACTTCTCCCCGCACCGGTCGGCAACCGGAGAAGAAGGAGAGAAAATGACTCGGATAATTGCCTGGCTCGGCACCCGCGAGGACCGCGGGCAGGGCACGGTCGAGTACTTCCTGGTGATCCTCGCCGCCACCGCACTGGCCATCATCGCCCTGAGATGGCTGCAGTCGGGCAGCGGCAACGGTCTGCTCGGCAGTCTGTTCGGAAAGGTGATCGACTGGGTGGCGGGTCGGTTCTGAGAGACGAACGCGGATCGCTGACGGTGGAGTTCTTCCTGGTCCTGCCGCTCGTGATCCTCGTCGTGGCGGCCTCGCTGCAGCTGATCAGCGTGGCCAGGGCCAGGATCGAGCTCCAGGGAGCGGTCAGGGACGGGGCACGGGTGGCCGCGACCACCCCGGACCCGTCCCGGGCGGTCGAGGCGGTGCTCGCATCGCTCGCCCCGGCGATGCGGGAGAGCGCCCGGGTGTCGGTGGAGCGCCCGGCGCGGGTCGGGGCGTTTGCCACGGTCACCGTCTCCATGCGCCACGCCCTGGGGCCACCCTTCCCGCTGAGTCTCGGAGTCCAGCTTTCGGCGACGGCGACGATGCGCACCGAGCGGTGACCGGTCAGCAGGGCGCAGCCACCGTCCTGGTCATCGGTCTGTGCGGCCTGATCGCCACGGTGGGGGTGGCAAGCGCCGCCCTCGGCGTCTTGTTCGACGCCAGGGAGAAGGCGGCCACAGCCGCCGAGGCGGCCGCCCTGGCCGCCGCGGTGGCCACCTACCCGCCGGCCGCCTCGGACGACCCGGTGACGCTCGCTGCCGAGCTCGCCGCCCGAAACGGTGCCCGGCTGGTGACCTGCGGGTGTCGGGTCGACGGGTCACTCCGCCCCCGGATCGCGGTGGTCACCGTGGCACTGACCGCCGAAGTGCCGTTGTTCGGCGAAGTCCTGGTGGGGAAGACGGCCCGTGCCGAGTTCGAGCCCAGGGCCTGGCTCGGTCGGTGAAGCGTCGGCGGTATGTTCCATCGGATGTCCGGGATGAAGCAGCTGGTTACCGAGTTCATCGAGAGTCTGGAGAGACGTGACTGGGAGACGTGGTCCTCCCTCATGGATTCGGACGTGGTCTACGAAGTCCCCCAGACCAGGGAGAGAATCCGGGGACGAGACCGGTACTTGCGCTTCAACCAGGAGTTCCCAGGGGATTGGCACCTCAGCTTGAGGGTGGCCATCGCCGACGAGGAGCACGGGGTCGCCTGGTTCGTCTGGGAGGTGGACGACGAGGAGCCGGCCGACGCCATGGCCTTCTTCACCTTCTCCGACGGTCTCATCGTCTCGGTGACCGACTTCTGGCCGGAGCCCTACCAGCCCCCGACCGGCCGGGAGCACCTGGTCGAACGTTGGTGAGACAGTGGCCGGTCGTGTCACCAGAGCCACCCGGGCCCTCGATCGGGCCGGCGCCGACTATCGCCTCCATGCCTATCAGGTGGCGGAGAAGGTGGGCGAGGGTTACGGGGAGGCGGTGGCCGACGCGATAGGGATGCAACGCAGTCGGGTCTTCAAGACCCTGGTCGCCCTCGTCGACGGCGATCCGTTGCTGGCTCTGATACCCGTCGATCGACGACTCTCCACCAAGAGGATGGCCTCGACCGTCGGCGGAAAGAGCTGCGCCCTCGCCCCACCGGAGACGGCCGAGAGAGTGACCGGCTACGTGACGGGCGGGATCAGCCCGTTCGGATTGCGTCGAGGGCTGAGGCTGGTGCTCGACGCTTCGGCGTCCGAGTTCGAGACCATCGCGGTCTCCGGAGGACGTCGCGGAATCCAGCTCGAGCTGTCACCGGAGACGGTCGTCGCGCTCACCGGCGGGACGCTGGCATCCATTGCCGAGGTCTGAGCCGGCAGATATAGGCTCGCCCGGATGTCGACCCGTCTCGAGGTGCTGCGCATGTTGGCCGAGCTGGCCAAGCTCACCGCTATCGACGAGGGAAGTCCGCAAGCGTTCCGGGTGCGCGCCTACGAGAACGCGCTGCACGGTCTCGAGGGCTATCAGGGCGAGCTGGGCGGGCTGGGCAAGAAGGAGCTGACCGAGATCAAGGGGGTGGGGGGATCGACGGCGGACAAGATCCTCGAGTACATGGCCACCGGATCGGTGGCCAAGCTATCTGCGCTCCGTGAGAAGTACCCGCCGGCCTTCGTCGAGTTGACCAAGATCCCCGGTCTCGGCCCCAAGACCCTGAAGCTGATCCGGGCCAAGCTCGGAGTAGAGGACCTCGATGGGCTGCGCAAAGCCATCGCCGCCGAGAAGTTGAGAGAGCTGCCCGGCCTGGGCAAGACTTCCGAGGAGAAGATCGCCAAGGCGATCGAGCGTCTCGGGCTACACGGCAAGGACCGGCGCACGCCCCTGGTCGAGGCTCTCCCCCTTGCCCGATCCCTGGCGGCCCGAATCTCCGCGCTCGACTCTGTCGATGCCGCCGAGCCCTGCGGGTCGATCCGTCGCTTCTCCGAGACGGTGGGCGACATCGATATCGTGGTGGCCACCACCGACCCGATTTCGGTCTCCGAGTTCGTGGTCGGTCTCCCCGAGGTCAGCGAGGTGATCGGCTCCGGGGGGACCAAGACCTCGTTCTTGACCCGGGAGGGGATGCAGGTCGACGTGCGGACGGTCTCGCCCGATCAGCTCGGCTCTGCCCTCCTCTACTTCACCGGGTCGAAGGCGCACAACATCGCCCTTCGGCAACGTGCCCTGGATCGGGGATGGCTGTTGAGCGAGTACGGGCTGTTCGAGGGGGAGACGGTGATCGCCTCGGAGACCGAGGACGACATCTACCAGGCCCTGGCAATGGAGCCGGTGCCGCCTCCGCTCCGGGAGGGGAGTGGTGAGGTGGAGGCCGCGGCAGGAGACGGGCTGCCCGATCTGGTCGAGCTTTCACAGATCCGGGGGGACCTGCACTATCACTCCGACCGTTCCGGGGACGGCAGGTCCACGCTGGAGGAGATGATCGAGGCCGCCCTGGCCAGGGGCTACGAGTACGTGGCGTTCACCGACCACGGCGAGGACCTGGCCATCCACGGTTCGCCCCGGGAGGTGATGCTGGAGCATCGGGACCGGATCCGGCTGCTCCAGGAGCGATACCCCGACATCCGTCTCCTCTTCGGGTGCGAGTTGAACATCGGGCCCGATGGAGATCTCGACTACGACGCCGAGTTCAGACGTGAGTTCGACTACTGCGTCGCATCGATCCACTCCCATTTCGACCTGCCCCGGGATCGACAGACGGCTCGCATCCTCGGTGCGCTCGGAGACCGGTCGGTCGACGCCATCGGTCATCTCAGCGGGCGTTATGTCGGACGCAGGCCCGGCGTCGACCTCGACGTCGACGTCGTGCTCGAGGCCCTCGCCGTCACCGGGGTCGCCCTGGAGATCAACGGGGCGCTGGACCGGCTCGAGGCTTCGGCCGAGGTGATCCGTCTCGCCATGGCGGGGGAGGTCGATTTCGTCATCGACACCGATTCCCATCACACCAGTGACCTGGTGCGGATGGGATACGGCGTCACCTATGCCCAGCGTGGGTGGGTTACCACCGAGCGGGTGGTCAATACCAAGCCGGTGGCCGAGCTCGTCGACTGGACGACCCGCAGACGGTGAGCCCCGGATCGACGGGGTGTGAGATGGCCATCCGGGTCACCGCTCCCGGCTCGGCTCTTGGTCATGGCTCGTCCCCGCGATGAGGCGATCCTTGTAATTCGTCCCCGGGTGCAGGAAGCTGTGGCCCTTGGCGACCAACCCGACGGAGACCGACCAGGTGCCCAGCACCTTCGTCCTCGACACCTGCGTCCTCCTCGCCGACCCACGCTCACCGCTCCGATTCGACGAGCACGACGTGGTGCTGCCCCTGGTGGTGGTCGAGGAGTTGGACCGGAAGAAGACCCGGATGGACGAGGTCGGCGCCAACGCCCGGGCCGCCATCCGTCTCCTCGAGGAGTTGGGCGCATCGCAGAGCGGGGGTATGCGTGAGGCGGTCCGGCTCCCCGGTGGAGGCACGCTCCGCATCGAGCTGAACGGGATCGTCTCCGACCGCCTGCCCAATGTGCTCGATCCGCACACCCCGGACCATCGCATCCTGGCCACGTGTCTCAACCTCCACCAGCAGTCCCCGGCGGTGCTGGTCACCAAGGACGCCTCGCTCCGCATCAAGGGGGCACAGCTCGGTGTGCCGGTGCAGGACTACCGGGGCGACACCGTGCCGGTGGAGCAGATCCAGTCCGGGCTGGTCGAGCATCCCACCGACGGCGACACCATCGATCGGCTCTTCGAGGAGGGAAAGATCGCCCTCGATGTCGAGGGCATGGTCAACCAGTTCGTCCTGCTTCGCTCCGGAACCTCACGCTCGGCGCTGGCCCGGGTGATCCAGTCCGATCCGATCGTGGTTGTGGAGCGAGTGCCCACCCATGTCCGCGCCTTCGGTGCCGAGCCGAAGAACGTGAGACAGACGGTGGCGCTGCACCAGCTGCTCGACCCCGATATCGCCGCCGTGTCCCTGATGGGAATGGCCGGCACCGGGAAGACGTTCCTCGCCCTGGCCGCAGCCCTGGAACAGGTCCTGGAGCAGGGTCGCTACCGCCGTGTCTCGGTGTACCGGCCCCTGGTGGCGGTGGGCCGTCAGGAGGTGGGTTATCTGCCCGGTGACCTGAACGAGAAGCTGGCCCCGTGGATGGCTGCCGTCCACGACAATTTGTTCGCCCTCTTCTCCGATGCAGGCGCCGACGGGGCCAAGCACGCCATCGAGGAACTGGTCGATCGCGGGGAGCTGGAGATGGCGGCCGTCACTTATCTGCGGGGCCGGTCGATCACCGGCGAGTTCGTCATCATCGACGAGGCGCAGAACCTGGAGCTGCCCACATTGAAGGTGATCCTGACCAGGATGGCCCGGGACTCCAAGGTGGTGTTCTGCGGCGATTTGACCCAGGTCGACAACCCCTACATCTCGCCGTTCGGCGGGATGGCGGCTCTGATCGAGAAGTTCAAGGGGTCGTCACTGTTCGGCCACGTCACTCTGGAGAAGACGGTGCGCTCCCCCCTGGCCGAGATGGCCGCCAACGTCCTCTGAGCGACTCCTACACCTCACCGGCACCGTAGACCCGTGCCACGATGTCGAAGGCCTTCTTTCGCTCCCAACGATGGGGGGCGTCCTCAGAGGCATCCCCGATCACCTTGACCAGCCCGTATCCGGCCATGTCCAGGTCGAGGGCCGGGTCGGGATCGTGGGGGAACGACGGCTGGACGAAGTCGAAGACGTATGCCCCGGTGACTCCCTCCTCGACGAAGATGCCGAGGAGCTCGGCGATGTAGCTCGCCTGAGTCTGCTCGCTCCTGCGATGGCCAGGCTTCAGCCTGGGGGGATCGTGGTCGAAGTCGACGATCGTCCACCCTCCTCCGCCGAGCCGCTCGGCTCCCTCGAAAGCGGAGCACCCGAACTCCGTCACCAGCACCGGCTTGCCCCATTGGAACAGCTTGCGCAAGTCGCCGAGGTAGCTCTTCTCGTTCCAACGGTCCCGGTAGAGGTTGACGCCGACCAGGTCGAAAGGGCTCCAGTCGACCGACTCCCACGTCCCGGCGCCATAGGTGATCGGCCCGCCAAAATGCCTTCTGGCCGCCGAGGCGACCTCGAGGAGGTGGCGGTTGAGCCGGGAACTCACCGCGGGGAGAAACGGCCACGCCCAGGTCAGGCTGCGCATCCGTGACATGAAGGTGCGCCCGGGGAGGAACCCGCGGGTGAACAGGCTCATCTCGCAGCCGGTGTTCAGGGTCACCTCACCGTCGGCGCGGAGGCGCTCGGCGATACGGGCCCCTTCCTCGACGATGCCGAGTGCCTGTTCGCGGTCTCGGTCGATCGCACGCGGCTGGATCGAGACGCGGAGCCCTTCACGGAGCGCCAGACGCCCGCCCTCCTCGAGCCGGCCGAGGTCGGTCCCGTAGAGGTTGACATCGCTGCAGTGAAGCTGGGAGCGGATCGCGGCCAGGTCGTGGGCGACCCCCGACTCGGTCCAGGTGGGGCGGGAGATCTCGTCCGGCCGGTACCGGGTGCCGACGTCGTAGTTGACCCCCTTGACCGAGAGCACCCGGCCAGCCGGTCGTTCGGCGCCGGTCAGCGGGCCGCCTCCAGGACGTCGCAGTCGGGCGGGCTCACTTCCCGACCCGCTCCCGACGAGCGGCGAGCAGCTCGGCGGCCCGTTCCAGGGTCACCGTATCCGGGGAATCCCCCTGACGGAGCGAGGCGTTGACCTCGCCGTCCGTGACGTAGGGCCCGTACCGGCCGGTGCGGACCGTGACCGGCTTGCCGCTGACCGGGTCGGGCCCCAGCTCCTTGAGCGGCCCTCCGGCTCTCTGCCCGCGCCGTCTCGGCGGTTCGGAGAGGAGTTGGAGCGCCTCGTCAATGGTGAGGCTGAACAGCTGGTCCTCGCTCTCCAGGCTGCGCCGGTCGGAGCCTCTCTGGATGTATGGGCCGTAACGACCGTTGAGGGCGACGATGTCGACACCATCGGGGTCGGTCCCGATGGTGCGGGGCAGGGAGAGCAGTTGCAGGGCGGTGTCCAGGGAGAGCTCGTCGAGTGACATGGTCTTGAACAGCGAGGCCCGTCGCGGCTTCTCCTTGCTTCCCTCCTCGACCTCTCCCAGCTGGATGTAGGGGCCGAAACGGCCGGTCCTGCCATAGACGGTCAGCCCACTCTCGGGGTCGGTCCCGAAGATCTTGTCCCCGGCGTTCTGGGTCTGGATCAACTCGACGGCCCGGTCCACGGTGAGTTCGTCGGGGGCCAGGTCGTCCGGGATCGAAGCCCTCTCCTCGCCAATCTCGACATAGGGGCCATAGCGGCCGACCCGGGCCACGACCTCGTTCCCGGCGTCGTCGACCCCGATCGGGATCGAGCCCACCGCCCGCGGGTCGATCTCGTCGAGACGGGTGGCCACCTTGTGCTTGAGCCCGTCGTCCCCGAAGTAGAAGGCGGTCAACCACGGGACAGACTCTTCTTCACCAGCGGCGATCCGGTCAAGGTCGTCCTCCATGGCCGCGGTGAAGCTGTAGTCGACCAGTTGCGGGAAGTGCCTTTCCAGCAGCGCGACCACGCCGAAGGCGGTGAAGGTCGGGACCAGGGCGGTGCCCTTCTTCCAGACATACCCCCTGTCCTGGATGGTGGTCATGATCGAGGCATAGGTCGAGGGACGGCCCACACCCTCCTCTTCGAGACGCTGCACCAGGGAGGCCTCGGTGTACCTGGCCGGGGGGCGGGTCTCGTGCCCGGTCGGCTCGAGACGCTGCACGGCAAGGAGATCGCCCTCGGCCAGCGGGGGCAGGATCTTCTCCTTGTCGTCCAACTCGGTCTCCGGATCGTCCGAGCCCTGGACGTAGGCCCGGAGGAATCCGGGGAAGGTGATGGTGCGGCCGCTGGTGGAGAAGACCGTCTTGCGCCCGTCGTTCGACTCTGCCCCGAGACGGGCAGACACGCTCACCCCGACTGCATCGGCCATCTGGGAGGCGATGGTCCGTTTCCAGATCAGGTCGTAGAGTCGGGCTTCGTCCGGGCCCACCGCGGTCGCCACTTGCTCCGGGGTCTGGAAGGTGTCGCCGGCGGGACGGATCGCCTCGTGGGCCTCCTGGGCGCCCTTCACCTTGGAGGCATAGACCCGGGGCTTGGGGGAGAGGTACTCCTTGCCGTAGAGCTTGGTGATCTGGGATCTGGCCGAAGCCAGGGCGGTATCGGCCAGGGCGGTGGAGTCGGTCCGCATGTAGGTGATGTACCCGTTCTCGTAGAGACGCTGGGCGACCGACATCGTCCGGGAGGACGAGAAGCGGAGCTTCCGGCTCGCCTCCTGCTGCAGCGTGGAGGTCCGGAACGGCGGGTAGGGGGATCGCTTGTACGGCTTCTCCTCAACGGAGGTCACTTCGAATCGCGCGTCGAGGAGAGCTTCGGCCAGCGCCGTCGCCTCGGCCTGGTCGAGGACGAGGCTGTCGGCCTTGGGTTTGCCGTCGGCACCGAAGTCCTTGCCGCTCGCAACCCGTTGCTCCCCTACCTGGAGCAGAGTCGCCTCGAATGTCCTGTCCAGGTCGGTCGCTGGGGCGAAGGTTCCCTCCAGGCTCCAATAGGAGGCCGAGGTGAACGCCATCCGCTCCCGCTCCCTTTCCACCACCATCCGCACCGCAACGCTCTGCACCCGCCCCGCGGAGAGACCCTGCTGCACCTTGCGCCACAAGACCGGCGACACCTCGTATCCGTAGAGCCGGTCGAGTATGCGGCGGGCCTCCTGCGCCTGGACCAGGCGGAGATCCAGGTCGCGGGGGTTGGCGAATGCCTCTGCGATGGCCTGCTGGGTGATCTCATGGAACACCATCCGATGTACCGGCACCTTTGGCTGGAGCGCTTCGGTGAGGTGCCAGGCGATCGACTCCCCTTCCCGGTCCTCGTCCGTGGCCAGGTAGAGCTCGTCGACGCCGGCCAGCATCTCCTTCAGCTTCTTGACCCGGTCCCGGCGCTCCTTGGGCACCACATAGAGGGGCTCGAAG
>DATHUL010000266.1:0-8337 GCA_035462285.1 Acidimicrobiia bacterium | reverse complement strand
CCGCTCCGATCGTCACCACCGGGAGTGCGAGGGCGAGGAGCGATCGCGACGCACGACCCTCGGTGCCGCCGATCAGCGAGGTTCCGGTCGCTTCGGTGAACCGCTCGGTCACTCCTTGACTCCCAACAGCCCGGCCGGTCGGATCAGGATGGTCACCCCCGCCGCCCCGAGCAGGATGATCAGTGACAGGAAGGTCCCGATCGACGAGGCGGCGATGCTGCTGACGATGCCCAGGATGACCCCGGCCAGCATGGCCCCGGTGACACTCCCCAGGCCCCCGACCACGGTGACGATCAGAGCGAAGACGGTGATCCCGAACCCGGCCGACACCGTGACCGGCCGAACCATCGACTGGGTCACCGCGACCATGGCGGCGAGCAGACCGCTGAGGGCGAGGATTATCCGGAGCATGCGTTGGGGGTCGATCCCGACCAGACGGGCCCCTTCCTCGTCTTCGATCACCGAGCGCACCGCCCGACCCAGCATGGTCCCCCGGAAGAAGGCGAAGAGCGCGCCGAGCGCGACCAGGGTTATGACCGAGGCCACGATGCTGCCTCGCCGCATCGGTACCCCGAGGATGTCGATCGGCCCCCCTTCGATGCGGATGGTGAGCCCTTCGGTCGGATAGCGCCAGGTCAGGTATCCGTCGACGATGAAGGCCACACCGAGGGTGAGGAGCAGGCTGAGCAGGACCCGCGCCTCGCCCTGGAGCCGGTAGATCGGGCGGAGGATGGTCTGGTCGAAGATCAACCCGAGCACCACGCCGACCGCCAAGCCGATGCCGATCGCGGGCAGAGTGGGCACCCCGGACTCGATGGCGAAGAGGGTGGCCATTGCGGAAATGACCGCCATCTGCCCGTAGGCCAGGTTGAGCACGCCGCCCAGCCCGTACACCAGGGTGAGCCCGGCGGCGAGGAGACCGAACTGAAGCCCGAGTACGATCCCGTCGAGGACGCTGGCGGTCACGTCACACCCAGGTAGGAGCGTCTGACCTCCGGGTTCTTCGCCAGCGCTTCCGAGGTCCCCTCCAGTTCGATCACCCCATTCTCGATCACGTAGCCCCGGTCGCTGAACGCCATGGCCAGCGGCACCTGCTGTTCGGCGACGAGCACGGTCAGACCTCGCCCCCGGAGCGCCCCAAGTGCTCGATAGGCCTCGGCGGCCAGCTTCGGGGCCAACCCGGTGGTGGGCTCGTCGAGCACCAGGAGACGCGGCTTGGCCATCAGGGCCCGCCCCATCGCCAGCATCTGCTGCTCGCCTCCGCTCATGGTGCCGGCATGTTGGCGACGGCGCTCGGCGAGACGTGGAAACAGGTCCATGACCAACTCGACCGTCTCCGGGTCGGGTCGATCGGGGTAGGCCCCCAGGGAGAGGTTCTCGTAGACGGACATCCTGGGGAAGAGGCGGCGCTCGGCCGGGACGAAGCTGATCCCGAGCCGGGCGATGCGCTGCGCCTGCATCCCGACGATGTCGGAGCCCTCGAACAGGACTTGGCCGGAGGAGGGTGCGAGGAGCCCGAGCACGGAGCGGAACAAGGTCGTCTTCCCGGCGCCGTTCGACCCGATGATCATGACTGCCTCACCCGAGTCGACGTGGAAGTCGACATCCCGGATCACCTCTCCGCCCTGGTATCCGGCGGCGAGCCCGCGCACTTCCAGCATCACCCGGTCCCCGCCGTGCCCAGGTAGGCCTCGATAACCGCATCGTGGCGCATCACCACGTCGGCGGGGCCTTGGGCCAAGACCCGGCCGAAGTCGAGCACCACGACCCGCTCGGCCAGTTGCATCACCGCCTGCATGACGTGCTCGACCCAGACCACCGTCAACCCGAACCGCTCACGGATGGTTCGCACCATCTCGATCGACGAGGCCAGCTCGGTCTCGTTCAGACCCGCCATCACCTCGTCGAGGAGGAGCAGCCTGGGATGGCCGGACAAGGCCCGCGCCAGGGCGAGGAAGCGCTGCTCGTGGAGGTTGAGGCTGCCGACCTGGTGGTGGCGCCGGTCGGCCAGACCCACCTGCGAGAGCATCTCCTCGCCGATGTCGAGGGCTTCATCCTCGTCGCGCCGGCCGGTCCCGGCGCCGAACATGGCGCCCAGGGTGGCGTTCTCCAACACGCTCATGTGGGGGAACGAGCGGGGGGTCTGCTCCACCATGGCGATCCCCTTCCGGCGGACCCGGTGGGGCAGGTCATGGGTTATGTCCTCGCCGTCGAACCGGATCCGACCCCGGGTCGGGTCTTCCAGACCGACGATCATCTTGAGCAGGGTGCTCTTCCCGGCGCCGTTGGGGCCGACGATGGCGAGTATCTCGCCCTCGTCGGCCCCCAGGTCGACCCCGTCCACGGCCGGGAGGCCGCCGAAGGTCTTGGTTATGTCCTCCAGCTCGAGAAGGGGCATCTAGCGGCCCACTAGTCCTTTACGGCTGGTACGGCTCGAGTGGGTCGGATTGGGTCAGCACCTCCAACCACCAGTCACCGGCCTCGTTGAGCCCCTCGGGTGCCGGTCCTTCCGTGATCCGGAAGAAGATCGGCTGCGCCTCGGCCAACTCGCCCCACTCGGTCCAGCTCATGGTGTGGGCATAACCCTCGAGGTCGAACGAGTTCTGGTGCATGTACTCGGCGATCGCCACCGGGTCGTCACCCACCTCGCCAACCGCTTGGGCCACCATGGTCACGATGCCATGCCCGGCCACCGCGTCGTCGGACATCATGGCGTTGTCCGAGAACTCGAGATAACGGGCGGCGAGGTCGGCGTACCCGTCGCTGGTGTAGTCGGCGCAGGAAAAGTCGGCATAGCGCCCGAGCGCAACGTCGACCTGTTGCCCCACCGCCAGGTCCGGGGGCACCCAGGCGCCGGTGACCGGCACGTCTCCGATCAGGTCGGCGCTCAGCCCGAGGATCGCTGCGTTCCCTGGCGGGTGACCGGTGGCCACCACCATCTGGGCGCCGGCGTCGGCCATGTTGCGAACGAACGGGGTGAAGTCGGTGTCGGGGGGAACCGGCGCCACCTGGATCTCGCCATAGTCGACCCCGGAGCCCTCGAAGGTGGTCTCCACTGCCGCGGCGAATGCCTGACCCCAGGCGTAGTCGGCCACGATCACCCCGACGTTGGTGAGACCCTGCTCCTGGGCGTACTGGAGGACCGGCGCCGCGTCCATGGGAGCCGCGGGGAGACAGGTGCGGAACATGAAGCGGCTCTCGGCGGTGAGGGCGGCCTCGGTGCCGGACTTGACCAGGAACGTCGGCATCTGCAACTCCTCGGCGAGCGGCGAGACGGCGGCACCGACCGTGCTGGAGATGATCCCGCCAAGGGCGACGACACTGTCCTCGACCAGCCGTTCGAAACCGGCCACACCGGCATCGGCGTCGTTCTCCGAGTCCTGCTCGACGATCTCGATCATCCGCCCGTCGACACCACCGGCCGCGTTGATCTCCTCGGCGGCGAGGAGCATCCCGTCCCGGGCCTGGACGGCCCAGGGAGTGAACCCGGTGAGGTCTGACAGCATCCCGATCCTGATCGGCTCACCGGACGGGGCGGCGGTGGTCTCGGTTGGCGCCTCGGTGCTGTCCGTCGGTGCCTCGGTGGTATCCGTCGGCGCCTCGGTGGTGCCCGGCGATTCCGTGGTGTCGCTCGCACCGTCCCCGTCGCACGCCGTCACAAACAGCGTCAGTGCGGCGAGCAAGGCGAGCAATCTCACGCTTCGGGGTTTGTCCCTCATGTTGCTCCTCCTCAGATCGGCCAATGGTCACCCGCTTGCCCGCTTCGGGTCAGACACGGACGAGTCGATGCCCGTGGCACCGGGGGCACCCTAATCCCACCGCGACCCCGACGGGGGGGCGAACCCGGCAACCCCGGTCAATAGGATCTGGGGAAGACCACACCGTCCATCAGCTTGCGTGCGGTCCGAATGATCCCGGCGCCGACCACGACTGGCTCCAAGCCATGTCCCAGTCGGACGGTGGCGTCGAAGGACCCGGTCGGGTGCTCGATCCGGACCCTGCCCGCACCCGGGTCGAGCCGGGCGGTTCGGGCGGCGACCGACCCGGGGAGATGACAGGCGGTGGCCACGCTCACCGCGCCGAGCACGCCGATCGACTGATGACAGCGATGCGGGATGAAGGTCCGGGTGGAGATGGCGCCACCGGCTCGTGGCGGGGCCACCAGGGTCATCTTGGGGACCGTGGCGGTCGTCACATCTCCCAGGTTCATCAGTGGGCCGGCGTGGAGGCGGATCTCTTCCAGTTGGTGTCTCAACCGGGCATCGGCCTCCAACTCCTCACAGGTCTCGTACCCGGTGATCGCGAGATCGGCGGCGCGCAGGAGGACCACCGGCATCCCGTTGTCGATCAGGGTGACCTCGACACCGGCAAGGGTGTCGACCACCCTTCCTGTGGGGAGGAGCGCCCCGCTGCTCGAGCCTGCGATGTCCTCGAATTCGATGACGATCTCGGCGGCCGACCCGGGGACGCCGGCGATCTCGGTGTCTCCGGCGTAGACCGGGGACCCGCTCTCGACCGGGAAGACCGCCACCGCCACCCGCCCGGTGTTCTTCATCAGGATCCGCACCGACGCCCGGCCATCGCCCGGGCTGAGCAAGCCTCGCTCCACCGCGAACGGGCCCACCGCGGCCAGCATGTTGCCGCAGTTCTGCTTGTCGGAGACCTCGGGTCGATCCACCGACACCTGGAGGAAGAGGTACTCGAGGTCGGCGTCGTCGCCATCGCAGGGTGAGACGACCGCCACCTTGGTGGTGAGAGGGTGGGCTCCGCCGACACCGTCGATCTGTCTCGGATCGGGCGAGCCCATCACCCGGAGCAACAACGCATCGCGTTCGCCCCCGTCGCTCGGGAGATCCTCGGCGAGGAAGAACGCCCCCTTCGAGGTGCCGCCCCGCATCAACATGCACGGGATACCCGGGGAGTCGGTGCTCATCGCATCCATTGGTGCATCGGCGGCGAAGTTAGCCACCACCCGCCCCGGATAGGGTTGTCGGCATGAGTGAGCAGTCGCTCCTGGTGATCAGCGCCCACGTCGGGGATTTCGTGTGGAGAGCCGGGGGAGCGATCGCCCTCCACACCGCGCGGGGCGAGGCGGCCACGGTGGTCTGTCTCGCCTACGGGGAGCGCGGGGAGTCGGCGCGTTACTGGCGTCAGGGTATGAATCTCGGGCAGGTGAAGGAGAAGAGACACGAGGAGGCGGTGGCCGCAGCCGAGGTCCTCGGCGCCGATCTCCACGCCTTCGACGCCGACGACTACCCCCTGGTCGAGAGCCCCGAGCTGCTCGAACGGCTGGTCAAGGTGTACCGGGAGGTACGCCCATCGATAGTCCTCACCCACACCGAGCGGGACCCGTGGAACCGGGACCACGAAACGGCTCACTCGATGGCCACCCACGCCCGCATCGTGGCCCAGGCGGCCGGCCACGACCCCGGGAGCGAGGTGATCGGCGCCCCACCGGTGTTCCTCTTCGAGCCCCATCAGACCGAGCACTCCGGGTTCATGCCCGACCTGCTCCTCGACATCACCGAGGTGTGGGATCGGAAGCTGGATGCGATGCGATGCATGGAGGGCCAGGAGCACCTGTGGGAGTACTACACCGACGTGGCGAGACGACGGGGAGCCCAGGCCAGGCGCAACTCGGGCCCCAACCTGGGGCTGGTGACCGACACCAAGGCGGAGGCCTACATGAGGATGTATCCCCAGGTGGCCAGGGAGCTGTCCTGATGGGAGGGGGTGTCGTGGTGCGAAGGGTGCCCCGCGTCGACTCCGACACGGTCGCCGGGCTGGCCCAAGCGGGAGTGGCCACCGTTCACGAGGCGGGTGGGGCCGCCCTGCTCGATCCCGGGATCAGACCGATCCAGGAGGGGAGACGGATCGCCGGGAGGGCAGTGACGGTCTCATCCGCCCCCGGTGACAACATCATGGTCCACGCCGCGGTGGAAGTCGTCGAGCCGGGGGACGTCCTGCTGGTGGCCACGACATCGCCCTCGACCCATGGGATGTTCGGCGAGCTGCTCGCCACCTCGGTGATGGCGAAAGGATGTGTCGGGGTGGTGATCGATGCCGGAGTCCGTGACGTCTCCGATCTGCGCCGTATCGGTCTGCCCGTCTGGAGTCGGGCCATCCATGCCGCCGGCACGGTCAAGGCCACCGCAGGTTCGGTGAATGTGCCCGTGGTCTGCGGAGGCGCCACGGTGGGCCCCGGGGATGTCGTCGTGGCCGATGACGACGGTGTGGCCATCGTCGAGCGTGAGCGTGCCACCGAGGTGCTGGAGGCGGCGCGTCTTCGTCTCCAGCGGGAAGAGGAAGTGAGGGCTCGTCTCGCCGCCGGTGAGCTCGGTGTCGATCTCTACGGGCTCAGGGAGCGTCTCGAGGGTATGGGGATCCGATGGATCGACCATCCCGAACAGTGAAGTGCGATGAGGGTGGGAGTCCTCGGTCTCGGTGAGGCAGGGTCGCTGATCGCGGCGGATCTCGCCCGTGCCGGCGACACGGTGCGAGGCTTCGATCCCTCCGAGGTTCCCACACCGCAGGGGGTGGAGCGCCACGCCCGGGCCGAAGACGCCGTGACCGGCTGCGACCTGGTGTTGGCGGTGACACCGGGGTCCCAGGCTCGTCGAGCGCTGGAAGATGTGATCGACGCCCTCGATGAGAAGGCGATCTACGCCGACCTCTCCACCGCCTCACCCGTCTTGAAGGAGGATCTGGCCGCGCTCGTCGCCGGTCAGGGGGCACTGTTCGCAGACGTCGCCCTGATGTCTCCGGTCCCGGGTCATGGGCTCTCGGCACCTGCCCTGGTCTCGGGGAGCGGAGCCACAGAGTTCGCCGACCTGATCAATGGTCGGGGTGGGCAGATCGAGGTGGTCGGAGCCCGAGCCGGGGAGGCCGCGACCCGAAAGCTGCTGCGCAGCGTGGTCATGAAAGGCCTCGCCGCCCTGCTCATCGAGAGCATGGAGGCCGGGGAGCGAGCCGGAAAGGGTGAGTGGCTATGGGGTCATCTCGTCTCGGAGTTGACCAGCCTCAACACTGCGATGCTGCGACGTCTGCTCCTGGACACGGCGCCACACGCAGGGCGTCGCCTCGACGAGATGAGAGCCGCTCAGGACCTGCTGGTCGAGCTCGGCGTGACTGCCCCCATGACCACCGCCACCATCCAACACCTGGAACGGTTGCTGACCGGGAACCCCGAGGGCACCCTCAGCTCGAAGGCTCCCGAAGCTTGAAGCGCTGGATCTTCCCGGTGGCGGTGCGGGGAAAGTCCTCGACGAACTCGACCAGGTGGGGGTACTGATAGCGCTGCAGCGCCGACTTGCACCACTCCTGGAGCTCGGGGATCAGCCGGTCGTCGTAGGTCGCACCGTCGGCGAGGATGATCACCGCCTTGATCCGGGAGAGGTGCTCGACGACCACCTCCACCACCGCCGCCTCGCGCACCGATGGGTGCTCCATCAGCCGGTTCTCGATCTCGATCGGGCTGACCCAGAGACCGCCGACCTTCATCATGTCGTCGACCCGCCCCTCGTACCAGTAGTACCCGTCTTCGTCGCGGCGGTAGCGGTCGCCGGTGAGGAACCAGTCACCCCGGATCTTGTCCCGGCTCCGGTCGTACTGATGCCAGTACATGCTCAGGGCGCTGGGCCCGCGCACGTACATCTCCCCTGCCTCCCCGGCCGGGCACAGATTGCCCTCGGGGTCGCGGATCTCCAGCTCGTAGCCGTCGACCGGGGTCCCGGAGGTGCCGGGCCGGACCTGATCGGCCCGGTTGGAGCAGTAGATGTGGAGCATCTCGGTCGAGCCGACCCCGTCGAGGACCTCGACCCCGGTCCGCTGGTGGAAGCGACGCAGGATCTCGGGTGGCAATGGCTCGGCGGCGGAGACCCCGAGCCGCACCGACGACCAGTCGGTCTGGACGAGCTCGGCGTGGGCCAGCACCGCGTTGTACAGGGCGGGCACGGAGAAATAGAGGGTGGGGTGGTGGGTGCGGACCCGCTCCAGAAAGCGATCGGGTGTGGGCCGCCCAATCAGATACACCGAGGTCGACCCGAACCACATAGGGAATGACAGGTTGTTGCCCAGCCCGTAGGCGTGGAACATCTTGGTGCTGGAGAACACGACGTCCGTCGGCCCGATCCCGAGCACGGGCCCGGCGTAGAGCTCGCAGGTGGACGCAATGTCGGCATGACGATGGACCACGCCCTTGGGTCGTCCGGTGGACCCGGAGCTGTACAGCCAGAAGGCCATGTCGTCGGGGTGGGTGGCCACCGGGTCGACCTGATCCGTGCCCTCCTCCATCCACGAGTCGAGCGACTGCGACCCGTCCCGCCCCGGCCCGTTGGC
>DATHUL010000265.1:0-9666 GCA_035462285.1 Acidimicrobiia bacterium | reverse complement strand
CGAGTTCCTGAAGGGGTACGCCGGCGCCCCGCCGCGGGCCCTGGAGCTGGCGGTCGGATCCGGGCGGATCGCCATCCCGCTCGCCGCCTCAGGGGTCGAAGTGACCGGGATCGACATCTCCGACGACATGATCGCCCTGCTCCGGGCAAAGAACGGCGGCGATGAGATCGAGATCCTCGAGGGCGACTTCGCCGACGTTGGCGTGGACCAGAGCTATCCGCTGGTCTATCTCGCCTTCAACACACTGTTCGCGCTGCTCGACCAGGAACGACAGGTGGAGTGCTTCGTCAACACCGCTCGGGCCCTGGAACCGGGCGGGCGGTTCGTCCTCGACGCCTTTGTGCCCGATGTGACCAGGTTCGATCGTTATCAGACCCGGATGGCGGTGGAGAGCATCACTTCGAACCAGGCCCATGCCTACGAGTTGTCGATCCACGACCCTGTTACGCAACGGGTGGTCTCCCATCATGTGCGCCGCTTCGATGACGGATCCACAGTCGTCCTTCCCGTGACCATCCGTTATGCCTGGCCGGCGGAGATGGACCTGATGGCCAGGGTCGCCGGTCTGGTCCTCGAGGAACGGTTCGGTTGGTACGACCGGCGTCGGTTCACCGAGCAGTCGGGTCAGCATGTCTCGGTGTACCGGAAGCCGGGCTAGCGGAGCCGGTCGATGAGATCACAACACGCGCCGGCGGCCCTGCTCGCCCTCTCCGCAGCGGGGTTCGCAATATGGGCGCTGGTCGTCATTCGCTCTCCGGGTGGCTCGGTCGCCCTGGAGTGGATCATCCTGGGGGTGGCAATGGCCCTGCTGGTCATGGGCGTCGTGTCATTGAAGGTCGCCGACCGCCGACGGGCCACCCTGATCCGGTGGCTGCTCACCGCATTCGCAGTCTTCGGTGCGGTGGTGGTGATCGGGTTCACCGCCGACGACACCTCGTCGAGAACCTGGTTCAGACTGGGCTGGGCGGCCCTAGTCTCCGGGCTGGTCACCGCGCTGGCGGCGTGGTGGGTCGCACCAGGGGTGAATCGGCGCACCCTCTTGGCCGGGGGAGTGGCGGGTGCGATCGTGATCGCAGCCGGGGCGGGGATCGCCATCAACTGCGACAAGACTCTGCAGAGATCGTGGTGCGACCCGGTCTACGAGCAGGAGGAGGCCCTGGCGGCCCGGATCGAGGTGGACGGTGTGGAGAACCGGAGCGGTCGGGCCGGGGGAGACACCGGGGCCTATGTGCGGGCCTTCATCATCGCCGGGACCGACATCGCGGCGGTGACCACGGTGCCGGAGCCGTTCGTCTTCGAGGAACGCCCCATCCAGTCGATCGAAGTGGCCAGGGGCCGCTATACGGCCGGGTCGGGGCCGTATTCGAACTGTCAGGTCGACGTCAAGGTCGAAGTGGTCCCTGCGGGAAACCTGGAGACCGTCAACGTGGCATGCACCTCTGCCGGCTAGAGCCGGCGTCGCTCAGTGGGCGTGCTCGTGGTCGTCGTCATGATCGTGGTCATGCTCATGATCCTGGTCCTGTGAGGCGATCTGCGCCCTCACCTGGTCCATGTCCAACTCGTTGACCTGGGTCACAAGGCTCTCCAGCATGTTCCCGGGGATGGCCCCTGGCTGGGCGTAGAGCACGATCTGGTCCCGGAACACCATCAAAGTGGGGATGGAGCGAATGCCGAAGGCCCCGGCGAGCTCTGGCTGATCCTCGGTGTCGACCTTGCCGAACACGATGTCTGGGTACTTCTCCGAAGTGCTCTCGTAGGTAGGGGCGAAAGAGCGGCATGGACCGCACCATTCCGCCCAGAAGTCGATGAAGACGGTCTCGTTGTCCTTGATGGTCTGGTCGAAGTTCTCTTTGGTGAGGGCCACTGTGGCCATGTCGAAAGCCTTTCCTGGAAAGAAGTGTGCGTTGTGGTCAACGCCCCCCGACACCGGTTTGTTCCGTACCCGCCGCCAGGCGAGGCCAAACGCCCATAATCCACGTTATGTCAAGTTGGCCGGGATCGAAGGAGTCGACCAGATCGGGTGTGTGACTGGGCAGACGACTATGTCAAGTTGGTCAAGTCGAGAGGTTCGATTCCGGAGGCGGCGATGCCTGCCTCCCATCCGGGGACGCGGCCGCCGGCCGGTGGTTGGATCTGCCGCGCCGGCATTCCGTTGCATGCCAGAAGCCAGGCAACGGTCGAGTTCGAGTTCCACATGTCTCCCACTCCCAGCTGGTCACGACCCCAGAGCAGGGGCGGCAGACTGGCCACCGAGTCGAGGAGTCGTCGCGCCAGCATCGGGTCCTCGCTCAGAGTCTGCGGGCTGTCCACGGCGTGGGCGGCGTCGGGGATGACCCCGTTCCGCCAGCAGCGCACCTCATAGCGGAAAGCCCGGAAACGGGCCAGGCGATGACTGCCGACCGGGCCTTCGACGACAACCCCGCGTGAGGCCGTGTCGGAGTCGGGAATGGGCCAGGCATTCTCGATGGTGAAGCGCCCCTCGGGAACCCCGACTTCGAGGGCGGTGTGATAGAGATCGAGCGGCTTCCTCCGCTCGACGCGAGCCCGGATCCTCTCGTAGACCCGTCCGTTGAAGCGGACGAAGCCGACTCCGCCCGCCCCGAGTGGGATCCAGTAGAGATGAATGCCGGTGGAGACAGTGATGAGAGCTCTCCCGTTGCGCCAACAATGCGAACCTATCTCCGAAGGTCGTCGTCGGCCAGGGACCAAAGTCCCCCTACTGCAGGGCGGGGTCGACGCAGACGCTGCCCCCGATGCCCGGTTGCGGGTTGAACACACGGGGGTCGGCGATGAAGCCGCCGCCGGGGTCCTCCGTGCCCATATATGCCTCCACCGCGTCGGCCAGGGCCTCGGCCGCCGCCTCGATGTACTGATTGGTGGCGAACAGCTCGGCCTCGGGCCGGCTCGAGATGTATCCCAGCTCGACCAGGGCGCTGACCGTGTCCGGGCCGCGGATCATGCCGTAGGCATCGTTGCCCCGGGTGCTGAGCACGGTGAGGCCTCCCGCGTCCGGAGCCGCCGACCAGGCGACGTCGAAGTCGGACAGGGTCCCGACGACGTGGCTCCAGACCAGCCCGCCGAGACGGCGGGACTCCGCCGAGTCGCTCTGGATGTATATCTCGGTGCCGGGTCGGCTCGATGGCCCGGGAGTGGGCGCGTTGTGATGGAGGGAGAGGATCAGATCGGCTCCGACATGGTCGGCCAGCGCGGCCCTGACTTCGAGTACTGATGCGTAGTCGCCGGTCCGGGTCAGCAGCACCGGGACTCCCCTGACGATGAGCTTGGACTGGAGGGCCTGGGACAGCTCGAGATTGAGATGCTTCTCCATCAGCCCGTTGGGCCCGACCGCCCCGGTGTCGACCTCTCCCCCATGCCCCGGGTCGATGACCACGCTCACCCCGCCCACCGGGGTGCCGGTGGCGACCAGGGCGTCCTCCCCGCAGGGCGTCCTGACCAGATACCCGGCAGGCGTCTGCTCCAGGACGGCCACCACCACTCCGGTCGGTGTGACCAGGGCATCGGCACCCAATCCCTGGTACGACGACTCCGTCTCCCGAGGTGGAGTGGTGATCGATGTTGTGACCACCACGGTGGTGGAGGTCGAGGTTGTGGTGGTGGCCATCCCCACGTCGGGGATGACGGGGGTCGTTCCCGAGGCGTCGCCGCGGGTGCAGGCCCCGCTCAGGACGAGGAGAGCGAGGAGAAGACACCGCATCCCCGGAGAGGTTAAACCCGCCCCGGGGCCAAACCGAGGTCCGCACTGAGCCGGGGACCGATAGGCTCAGGACCATGTTCGGACCGCTCAACGGAGTCAGGGTGGCACTGGTCGCGCTCGCCGCGGTGGCGGCTGTGGCCGGGCTGATAGCCGGTCATCCGGTGGTGGCCGTCGTCCTCTTGCTCGGGATCGCGGTGCATGGCCTCGGCTGGCTCTACCTGTACCGCCAGCATCTCCATCGCCCCCGCTGACGGTCAGACCTCGAGCCACTCCCCCATCGCCGTGGCCAACGTCTCCGCCCTGGCCACCAGCCGGCCGTGTGCTGTGGCGTGGTCGGGCTCGGTGGAGCCGGACAGGTCGACATAGATCTTTAGCTTGGGCTCGGTGCCGCTGGGACGGACCAGAACCCGCCCCTCCTCACCCAGGGTCAGCTCGATCAGGTCCTGCGCCCCCAGCCAGGGGGGCCGCTCCCCCGCACCGACCCGATAGTCGACTACCGCAGTGATCTCGGTTCCCGACAGTCCGGTCGGCGGTCCGTCTCCGAGACGATCGACCGCCCCAGCCAGGGCCTCTTGGCCCCCCGGCCCGGACCTGACGATCGACTTCTGGGTGCTCACCCAAAGACCCACCTCCTCCCACAGGTCGTGCAGTCGATCGAGCGGGCTCCGGCCGGCGGCCGTCTCCTCGGCGGCGAGATCGGCCATCACGATGGCGGCGGAGATCCCGTCCTTGTCCCGCACGGTCCTTCCCACCGAGTAGCCCAAAGCCTCCTCGTAGCCGAAGGCAAATCGGCCCCTGTCCTCGGCCTCGAGGGCGAGCCCGGCGTTGATGATCCACTTGAAACCAGTCAGGGTGGTCCCGTGAACCGCTCCTCGGAGGGCGGCGATCCTGCCCAAGATCGGGCTCGAGACGACCGAGTTGACGACGATGGGCGGCTCCCGATGACGCCAATAGCGGAGCACGTAGTCACCGAGCAGAGCCCCGAGCTCGTTCCCGCTCAACCGCCTCCATCCGCCGGAGAACGGGACCGCGGCGGCCAGCCGGTCGGCGTCGGGATCGTTGGCCAGCACCAGGTCGGCATCGACCGTGGCGGCCAACTCCAGGGCCATGTCGAGCGCGCCCGGTTCTTCGGGGTTGGGGAAGGCCACCGTCGGAAAGGCGCCGTCGGGCTCCATCTGCCCCGGCACCGGGGTAAGGCCGTCGTGTCGCGCCCAGGTGAAGAGACGGCTCAGGAGGGCGCCACCCACGCCATGCAGAGGGGTGTAGACGATCTTCAGATCCGAGGTCTGGGGGTTGGGGCGGGCCGAGTCCAGCTCCTCCCAGTAGTGGTCGACGATGTCCTCGGGCATCGGGCTCACCAGGTCGGAATGGCCGGCGAAGACCGATTCGACCCGGGGCACGTCACGGGCCGGGCCTACCGAGGCAATGGCGGCGGCGATCTCTGCGTCTGTCGGCGGGATGATCTGGGCAGCGTTGGTGTCGTAGACCTTGTAACCGTTGTCTGCGGGCGGGTTGTGACTTGCGGTGATGACGACTGCGGCCGGGGCGGCGAGATGCTTGGCGGCGAAGGCGACCAGAGGTGTCGGTGTGACTTCGGGAAAGTACCTGACGCCCATCCCGGCGGCAGCGAGGACGCCGGCGGCATCCTCGGCGAAAGTGCGGGAGTCGGGCCGGGCATCGAACCCGATCACCACGGCGTTGTCTGGGACACCGGCATGTCTGGCCAGCAGATGATCGGCCATCCCTCTGCTGACCTTGATCACTGTGGCCCGATTCATCCGTCCCGAGCCGGGCCCGACCTCTCCCCGGATCCCTGCTGTTCCAAAGGTGAGAGGCTCCCCCATCGCCTCCGACAAAGCCGGCCGATCGTCGGCTTCGACCAGCTCCTGGAGCGCCCTGCGTGTCTCCGGGTCCGGGTCGCCTTCGATCCAGCGCCGGGTCGCCTGATCCAGGTCGTTCACCGCGGCGAGAGTAGTGCCGTGCCTGCCACCGGTGGTCAGGCGTGGCTCTGCTGCCAGCGCCAGGAGTCGACGCACATCTCTTCGAGGCCGCGGGTCGCCTTCCACCCGAGCTCGGTATGCGCCTTGGTCACATCGGCCCAGTTGGCGGCGACGTCACCGGCCCGACGTCCCACCATCTCATAGGGGATCGGCTTGCCTGAGGCCTGCTCGTAGGCGGCGATCACCTCGAGGACGCTGTGCCCCCTGCCCGTTCCCAGGTTGTAGGTGAAGACGCCCTGCTCTTCGCCATGCCGTTCCAGTGCCCGAACATGGCCCGCGGCGAGATCGGCGACGTGGATGAAGTCTCGGACTCCGGTGCCGTCCGGCGTCGGGTAGTCGTCACCGAAGACACGCACCTTGGACAGCTCACCCGCTGCCACCTTGGCCACGTAGGGCATGAGGTTGTTGGGGATTCCCGAGGGGTCCTCGCCGATCAGACCCGAAGGATGGGCGCCGACCGGGTTGAAGTAGCGGAGGAGCGAGATCGACCACTCCGGGTCGGAGACGTGCACGTCTCGCAGGATCTGCTCCATCATGATCTTGGTCCATCCGTAGGGGTTGGTGGCCACCCCGATCGGCGTCGACTCGCGGAGCGGCAACGCCCCGGCGTCGGCGTCTCCGTAGACCGTCGCCGACGAGCTGAACACGAACTTCTTGACCGCGGCCTTGCTCAGGGCCTCGAGCAAGGAGAAGGTGCCTCCGACGTTGTTGTCGTAGTAGAGCAGTGGTTTCTCGACCGACTCGCCCACCGACTTCAACGCAGCGAAATGGATGCATGCATCGAATCCGGACTGGAGGATCTTCTCCATTGCGTCGAGATCGCGCACGTCGGCTTCGACGAACTCGGGCTCGGAACCGGCGATCCGGGCGATGCGGGTCAGGACGGAGCGTTTGGCGTTGGAGAGATTGTCGACGATCACCGGCTCATGGCCCGCTTCGACCAGAGAGACAACGGTGTGACTCCCGATGAACCCGGCTCCGCCTGTTACTAGTACGCGCATTCGACGATGGTAGGAGTGGGGTCCTTTCAAGCCGAAGGCAGGGACAGGACGAACTCCGACCATCCTCCCTCATGGCGATAGGTCAGATCCCCGTCCATGAGACGGGCGAGGCGCCGGGAGACATTGAGACCGAGACCCACCGACGCGGCATGGGACGGGCCCTTGCCGCGCTCGTAGGCGCGAAAGATGCGCTCCACGTCGGCATCGGGTATCGGCTTGCCCGAGTCCTGGACCTTCACCTCGATGCGGTCGGCCGCCTTGTCGATGGTGACCTGTATGTCCTCGCCCCCGTAGCGCATCGCGTTCGTGATCAGGTTGCGGAGGATCTGACGGGTCCGCCTCGGATCGGCCAGGATCCGGGATGACCCCTCCAGCACCTTTATGTCGATCGGGTAGTCGACCACCTCCAGCACCCGCTCGATCTCCGTGGTCACGTCGAACTCCTGGAGCGAGACCGCAACCTGGCTCAGATTGTCCCGGTAGACGACCAGCAGGTCCTCGATCAGCCATGAGGCGTCGTCCGCCTGCCGTGCGATCATCTGCGCCATGTCGCGACGTTCCTCGTCAGTGAACGTGTCGTAGTTGTCGGCCAGCTCCTGGCCCAGCCCAAGCATTGCGGCCAAGGGGTTGCGCAGCTCGTGCGAGACCGTGGCGATGAACTCGTCCTTGGTCCTCTCCGCCTCGAACTTGTCGGTGACATCGATCAGCGAGCCCTCGTAGTAAAGGATTTCGCCGTTCTCGTCTCGTACTGCACGGGCAGAGTCGCGCACCCAGATGGTCGTCCCGTCAGGTCGGGCCAGCTGAACGTCGAAATCGAGGATGACCCCCTCGCTGGCCATACGCCGGAGCCAGGCGGCTCGTTGCGCCGGCTCCATGTAGATGGTCTCCACCGTCGTCAACTCGGCCATCATCTCTTCGACCGAGTCGAAGCCGAGGATGGCGGCGAGAGCCGGATTGGCCGAGATCAACTGGCCCGTCGTCGAGGTGCGGTAGAAGGCGACCGGCATCCGCTTGAAAAAGGCCTTCAGTTCGTCAATGCCGCTCATTTGGTCTCTTCATCGGCAAATCGGCTCGATTTCTGCATAGTCCCTGCCTACCACCCCGCGGAGGGGCTCTGTTTTCAGCCTTTTGCGAGAGGAACGACCCGATTGTGGTCGATTCGCCAGGTCCCTGTCGACCCTTCCGGCCGTGGGCCGGAGACGATCGGGCACACCGCCCCGTAGAGACGTTGGGCCACCAGGGCGCCGATGACCAGGATCGAGTCGGGCACCTCGAGGACGAACCCGGCCGGGCCCGTTCCGAGCCGGAGGGCCTCCGCCAGCACGGAGGATGAGGAGCTCGACCCGCGCCCGTGGGGCATGGAGACGATCGCTCCGGTCATGGTTCGGCCGACCTGAGGGTGGTTTCGGTCGACGATCAGCCCGGTCTCCGGGTCGAGGCCGCCCCACAGCGAAAGGGGCTCGGTCAGCAGTAGCAGTTCCCCTGTCGCCACTCCTTCGACCAGCACCCTGAACCGCGGCCGGCTCACCACTCCTTCCCCACCGTCACCTCGCCGATCATCGCCGAGTGGACGCACGCTTCCAGCCCGGCCAGGGCGACCTCGACCCCGAGGTTGCCCGGGGCGTAGAAGGCCCATTTCCCGGAGTTGGTCATCACCACACCACGGACATCCTCCATGATCGGGGTGATGTAGGTGCAGGTGTCGGTGACGATGGTCGCACCGAACTCCTCGATGGTCGTGACCGCCCCCGACCTCTCGGCTCGGGCGAGCACGTCGCGCGAGGTGTTGACATAGAAGGGAACGGAGGTGGTCCGACCTGCCACCAGGGCGGCCAACTGTTCCATCTCGCTCACGGAGAAGTGGGGGGTGCCGACACTGACAGCTCCCAAGGGCCCCGAGCCTTGGTTGAACGACCCCCTGGCCCGGCTCAACTCGGTGGGCCCGATGACGAGACGGGTCTCCGGCTCGGTGCCCCCGGTGGCCGCATCCAGGGTGGGCGCCTCGGGCGTGACTCCTACTACATGAAACATGGCAACCGCCCCCGAGGAGGCGGCCGCCGCACCCAGGGCCTTGAGCCGGTCCTCGGTGGCCCTGGAGTCGAGCCCGACCACGACCGGCACCGCCATCCCGGAGACCTCTCCGAGCAAGTGGCCCAGGATCGGGTAGAGGAGGTCGTCGTCGAGCATATGGTCCGGAATGTCGAGGTCCACCCGGAGGGTCGCCCTCCTCCCCTGGTCGGTGTGGAGACCGGTGGCGGGCGCCCGCCCGGTGAGAGCACAGCAGATGTCGAGAAAGTCGCCATAGCGGCCGGTCCTGGCCCCGAGCACCGAGTTGGCGAAGACGATCGCGTTCGACTCACCCCAGGCGACCTGGTCACCGAGACCGGGTCGAGCAGGCAGCTGGTAGGGGGCACAGGTCCAACTCGGGACGCACCCCATGGCGACATACGCGTCCATCAATTCCCTGGCGGCGACGGCGACCGCCTGATCACCCCGATACAGCCCGGGATGGAGGAGGTCGAGGGAGGACACGTTCAGTGTGGTTGGCACAACCACCGTTGCGCCTCCATCCAACAGCAACCGGCCGAAGTCGAGACCGGCCTGGCCGTGATAGAGGCAGCCGTCGATGTGAGCGCCCGAGATGTCGAGCAGCTCGGTGGCGCCCTCGGCCTCGGCGGTGGCCACCAGCAGCTCCATGGCGATCCGGGCGGCCCCGCCTGCCTCGCCCTGGAGCATCGCCTGGTCGGAGTGGGTGAGGATCAATCGGGTACCGGGCTCGCAGCTAGTCGGCGAAGGGAAGCAGCATCTGGGGCTCGGGTCGGTGGTACCGCTCCAGTCCGTTCCACACCAGATGGTCCATGAACACCCACGATCGGCGATGGATGGCCGAAGGCCCCCACGCCTGCAGGGCCGCCTTGTGCACCGGGCAGGGGTAACCCTTGTTCGCCTC